>CAUVPF010000012.1:0-11536 GCA_963553645.1 uncultured Candidatus Saccharibacteria bacterium
GCCTCCGCCAGTTGAGCCACCAGAGGTCGATGAGTAATCACTGGCGCTACTGGCCACGCTCGACAGGCTATTCATCCCAGCCGCAAATGCCGCCGCATTGAACGCGCCCTGACCACTGTACCAATCCGGCTGCTCGCCAACCTGCTCATAGTACTGACCCAGCTGCGCACTCCACTTCTTTTCCTGTCCAAACAGCACCGCATACGGCAAGACCCGCTCATACAATTTCACCAATTGTTTCTCATCAGTCGTATCAACCTTCACTTTTTCCGCACCCTCAGGACTCTGGAGCATCTGTAAACGCTCGACCTCAGCTACACCAATATACATTTTCAATCCCGCCAAATACCGCCGGAGTGCCAAACCTTTGTCGGTGAGTACTTTACTAAACGACAGGCAAAATGCCGCTACCGCCACCACTAAGAACACTGGTGATAACAATAGTACGGTAAAAATACCGATAACTGCAGCGTATCGCCGAAAACGCCGCGTATGTCGCGGATCACGCGCCTTTAGTCCATACACCCCAGTAATTCGCTTATCGAGACGCTTTATGCTATTATGGATACGCTTGGCGTAAGCAACATTATTCCGTAATGTCTTGAGATTAAGCACATCACCAACTGCCGGCGAACGCCCAAATATATCCTGCAAGAGCTTTTTCTCCTCAGTAAGAAGCGTTCTCGGGTCTTGTATCACCCTTACCTCATACTCAGCCACTCGCCACATTGTGCGCGGCTTTACTTCAATGATCTGAATATAATGCCGCACCGCTAGGTCTAGCATCTGCGCCGCAAACGCCGAACCCCTGACCATATAAAATGGCTGTACTAGTTTGGCGGACGTCATTACGCTTGTATCTTGTGGCGGTAAATACTCCGGCGGGATTGGTTCCAATTCTTTACGACGACCGATCGACCGATAGTAGGCTACACTGAGTAAACCTGCCAATATCGGCACTACTAGTAGTAATACTGTTTGTAACTTCGTCCACCAATCAATCAGCTGCTCCATAAATGACGTCTGGTACGCCGCAAATGTCCCCGGCGTAAATCCGACCGCGATCGTCACGCCGGCTTTCTTTGGCAGTGCGCGTGCTTTCGCCATCAATACACCGCCTTGTTCATGCACCTCGCAGCGCTGGCTACTGCCGAATATTCCCTGATAGCACTGGAGGTTCGTTTGCTTAGCATCCACCAGCTCTGGACTTAGCTTGAGTGTCACCGATGCCGACCGAATTGGCACCTGCCAGCCAGTGCCGATCGCATCCCAATAAAACTCCTGCTTACCCGTATCGTGATATAATTTTGTCACATCCCGCTGTGTATAGGTAATGACATAGGTCTTTTTACCCTCGACATAGGTGTCTTTATTGCCAATTCTCAGCTCATTATCACGCCACGTATGCTCCAGCGGTGTGCCCTGCTCGTCTGCCACAGACTCCAGTGTAAAGCGAGTCGGGTGTTTATCATATTTCTTGACGAACACCGGTGCGATACCATGGTTCTGCCGCGGTGGAAAGTCCGCAGTAATGGTCAATTTGGTACGCAGTGTCGAACGCCGTTCGCTATCACGCCCCAACTCCATATCGACATTGTAATTACTAATTGTAAAGTTATTTGTCGCCTGTGCCGTTGACCCGAATCCAACCAACAGCGCAATCACTGCGACCATCCCAAAGAAAAATCGTCTCATATGCTATATTATATCACCCAACAGCACTTTGCCTTAGTGATATTTACAACTCAAGGTATTGTAAAAATTAGATAACTATTGAATAATTAGGGGGCAATGTTCAAAGATAGTATACCTACGGCACTGGAAACAGGCGAAGCTATAACGATATCCTCATGGGAAGTGGACTTGCCTGATGGCTGTGACGACCCAGATCAGGCAAAGGAGCTCTACCATAATGCTCATTCGTGGATAGAAGAACTAAGGGGCGGGACGGAGCCCTCAGCCTATCCACTCCATACCCTAATGAATGTGGTTAATGCGGCTGATTTACTCCGTGAAAAATATCCAGAGGAAGCATACGCTCTCGAGGATGCGCTCAAGGAATTGGAGCGTAAACCCGGTGGGCTTTCTAAAGAAATGCAAAAGCGTCTCGGCCAAGTAACTCTAGCAATATATAACTTTTATCATCCAAAAACTGACGCTACACCAGCAAAAACGATCATGGAGCAGTTTAACCAGCAGAACTTACCAGTGCAAGATGATATCATACTCCAAGGGTTATCTGAAAGTGGGTCTCAACGACTGCTGCTGAAAAAAGTACGGAAACAAGCACGTCAAGCTGTACAGAAGAAATTAGAAAAAACGACAAGGCAGCGCATATTTAGAAAGCAACATACGCTGTCACGCATACTATATCGCATCTTTCGTAACGTATTTTAAGCAACAAACTGTCGCAAATATCACCTCAAGATTCTACCGCAGCGCCACGACCGTATACACCAACTCACCCTTTGGTGTACTGATCGTTACCGTATCACCAACCGCCTTGCCCATCAACGCCTGGCCAATCGGCGACTCATTCGAGACCTTCCCTTCTAGCGGATCCGCCTCGACCGGCCCAACGACGGTATAAACCACCGCCTTACCATTCGCCTCCAGTTCTACCGTACTACCCAGCGTCACTGTTGAGCTGCTGCCAGTCTGAATGATACTCGCATTCTGCAAAATTGTTTCAATCTCAGTGATACGCGTTTCTAGCAGCCCTTGAGCCTCACGCGCTGCGTCATACTCTGCATTTTCGCTCAAATCACCAAAATCCCGTGCCGCCGCAATTTTGTCAGCGATCTCACCGCGCTGACTCTTTAGCTCCTCTAGCTCTCGTTCTAGTTCACGCTGGCCACTCTCGGTAATCTGATATACCTTATTCATGTTACTCTCCTCACTCCATATATAGCGTCTACAAAAACAAAAAGTGCTATATATAGCGCTTATCCATATGGTTATTTAAGTCTCTACGAGTATAGCAATCACCCCAAACCATGTCAATACATGACGGAGCCCCTGATGCAATCTGGCCTCCGTCGCACATATCAGACAATGTGATCATCCGCGCTCCAAACAAAAGGTGACGAGTTGCTGATAATCCAACTTCTTCGTCTCGCCAGTCGCCCGCTCGGTCAGCTCAAATAATCCATCGCTATCAATTGCTCGCTCACCAATCGTAATCCGCCATGGCAGACCCATCAGCTCCGCATCGGCGAACTTGACACCCGGCCGCTCAGCCCGATCGTCCAGTAGCACTTCCACGCCTTTTTCTGCCAGCTCGGTATATAATGTACTCGCTAGCTCCTGACCCTTGTCACCAATCGCCACCACATGAACTTTGAACGGAGCAACATTCTCCGGCCAGACCAACCCCTTATCATCCGACATTTTCTCAGCAATCACGCCCATCACCCGCGTGATGCCAATGCCGTACGAACCCATATATATCGACTGTCGCTGACCGCCGGCATCGGTAATGTACAGTCCCATCTCGTCAGTTTTTTGTGTGCCAAAATTGAAGATGTTGCCGACCTCAGCGGTTTTAACTTTCTCTAATTCATGCTTATTAACGCCTAGTTCCGCCACTGCGTCCTCAAGCACCTCTTCATTGACAGCGATATTGCGGCCACGATGTAGATAAATATAATCTTCCCCGGCATCGCAAATCGTCTGGAACTCGTGACTAAATTTGGTGAACGCTCCGCCTGATGCAAATGTCACATATGTATCACCACCGATACCAAGGCGATCATAGCAGCGCTTGTATGCATCAATTACTTGTTCATAGTATCCATCCAGGTCTTGTTTACTAGCGTGCACCGAGTACATATCTTTCATCACAAACTCCCGGCCACGCATGATCCCGCTCTTGGCGCGCAGCTCATTGCGCATTTTTGTCTGGAACTGATAGAGACTAATCGGCAAATCTTTGTAGCTCCTCACAAACTGCTGAAGCATGTGAACAATTGGCTCTTCATGGCTCCAGCCTAGACCCAGCTCTGTCTCGTCCTTCAGTTTCGTCTTGAACCAAATATCAACCACCTCGTCATCCCACCGTCCAGTCTTTTCCCAGACATCCCTGCGCTGCAGTCCAGTCATGATCAATTCATTACTACCAATCGCTGTCATTTCTTCGCGTACGATCTGCTTGATATTTTCTAAAACACGTAGACCCAGCGGCAGATACGCATACACGCCTGCCATCTCTTTATAGATGAATCCCGCCCGGATGAGGAGCTGGGCATTTTTCGACACTTCGTCCGCTGGCGCGGTCTTGGCTGTTTTGGTAAATAGTTGACTCATTCGCATCTTATATTCCTCCAATGAGCGGCAGTAGCGCCGACTTTAGTTGCTCTAAAAGATTTGGATTAACGTATAGCGCATAAAAGGCGATGCTATTCTTCGCAATATGCATCAGAACCGGCACCCAAATTGCGCCCGTATACTCACGTGCCAGGCTCATCACGATACTCAGTACAAAGGTATCGGCCGCAACCGCCCACTGGAGTGACCAGCTGCCTCCCCACAAATGCGCTGCCCCAAACGTCAGGCTGGTGATTAAAACTGCCACCCAAATTGGTGCCGTCCGCCGCAATTTACCATACAAATAACCGCGAAATAGTAACTCTTCGGCCACTGGCGCCAATACTGCTATCGTCATAAATGCCGCAATATACTGCCACTGAGTACCAAGCATCGACTGCGAGAATGGCAGTGCCTGCGGCTGATGCATATCAATTGTTATCAGTTTAGTCACCACTGTTAAAAATACCGCTGAACAAATCATGTATACAATAAAGGCCGCTGGCGTAATCACCACGTCCCACCACGATGGCCAGTCAGTCACTCCCATTTCTTTCAGCGTCGTCCGGCGGCGACGGACATAAAACGGCAGACTCACCACCAAGATCACCGCCAGCACATATACGAGGACTGAGCCTATCGCATTGAGTAGCACCTCATTCACCGAACCAAGCGGTACACCAACACGATTAAGTGTCCACACCAGGCCAAGCACGACCAGCTGCGCCATCCAAAACGCCGCATACGTCCACACCGGCAGCGCGATGAGCAGCCACCAATTATGTTTATTCAGTCGTCCCTTTGTCGACTGGTTTTTTTCACTTCTCGCCCGCTTTCTCATATTTACCCCCTTAATACTTTCGTAATATCACTCCACGTCACCAAAACCGTCAGTGCCATTAGCACCAAAAAACCGATGCCCTGAATCGTTTCCTCACGCTCCCGCGTCAGCTTTTTGCCAAATAGCTTAAAGCCAAGCATCGTAAACCACCGCCCACCGTCTAGCGCCGGAATTGGCAGTACATTCATCACCGCTAGTGTCAACGAAATAATCGCCGCCAGCAGTAAAATCTGCGTCAGGCCAGAACTCAGCACTGACGGAAACAGCACACCCAAGATGCCGACCGGACCGGCCACACTTTCGCCAACCGCCGCCAGATCGGCCTTGGCCGCCTGGCGAGACTCTGGCGAGCCAAATAATTGCCCGATCGTTCCGTTAACTGTTTTTATGAGGATTGAACCAACGCCCGCCACCGTCTCATACGTCAACTGCCCCGTGGTCACCACTGCTGCGATTGGTGCCGACCAAGTACTGTGAATCGTCTCCGTCTGCTGCGGGCCGACACCGAGATAGCCGCCATTTTTTGCTTGCTCAGCAGTTTGTAGCCGAACCTGTTTAGCAAGCGTCTGACCGCCGCGCACCAGCTCAATCGTCACCTCGCGACCAGCCTGCGCCTTCGTCGCTGCTGACAGTTCCGCCGGTGTCGCCACACTATGATCGCCGATCTTTCGCACTTCATCACCACGCTGTAGTCCAACCTTCTCTGCCGGTGAGCCTGGCGTCACTCGCGCCACCGTCAGCGCTGAACGCTCCACCCGTGAATCAAACGGCAGCACCGCTTGCTGTGGTAAAATTTTTGGCATCCCTACCAGCGCCAATATCATGAACAGCAGGGCAGCCGTCAGCCAATTCATCATCACGCCGGCTAGCAAAATCTTGGTCTTTACCCAAAAAGTAGCGCCGCCATACGTCCCCGCGCCCTCAGCTGAATCATATTCACCCTTCAGTTTGACGAACCCGCCGAGTGGCAGCCAGTTTAGACTAAACACCACATTCTTGCCGAGAAAGCTCTTTTTGGGCTGCCATTTTTTTGCAGCCGGCGGAAAGCCGATACCGAATTCCTCAACCACCACACCATTGCGCCGCGCAACGATCGCGTGGCCCAATTCATGCACCACCACCAATAAAACCAGTATGATCAGCCCGACCAAAATTCCAATGAACACCATTATTACCCTCCAAAGCGCCGATTACGTTTTTTGTACTCCTCCAAAATGAAATCAACGTCTTTTATCGTCATGTCTGGCCAGTTCTTCTCGATAAACATCAGTTCACTATACGCCGCCCGCCACAACATGAAATTACTCAAGCGCTGTTCGCCACTTGTTCGCACAATGAGGTCACACGGCGGCACTTCTGGCGCATACAAGTTCTGGGTGATCAGTTCTGGTGTCACATCTTCGACCGCCACGCCCAACTGAACAATTTTTTTAACTGCATCAGCGATTTCTAAATGTCCGCCATAATTGAGACACAAAAGTAGCTCGCCGCCTGTCAAATTCCGCGTTCGCTCCTCGGCTCGCTCAATCGCTTTTCGCAAGGTCTCTGACAACCCCTCGCGCGAACCAATCACCCGCATCCGCACATTGTGCTCCAAAAATATCGGCACGTCCGACTCCAGCACCTTGAGCAGCAGACCCATCAAATGCCCGACCTCCTCCTCGGAGCGCTTCCAATTTTCTGTGCTGAACACATACGCGCTCGCATACTTCACGCCACGGCGCAACGTCTCTAATAGCACATCCTTCAGACTATTGTATCCCGCCAAATGCCCCTCATAGGCCGGCAGCCCGTGCTGCCTTGCCCAGCGACGATTACCATCAATGATAAACCCTATGTGCCTCGGTAATTCTGCTTTCTCACTCATGCTTCTTCCTCCACTCATCAATCAACCTCATATCCTGTACATCTTTTTCGCGTCCACGCCAGCGTTTCCAGCGCCGCAGAAAATCTAGATTGACAAACTTCACACCGTCATATTCCACCGCGTAATCCAGTAGCTCGTCGTACTCAACAACTCGCCCATCAATCTCCCAACCGTCCCAGATCTCGGCCGATCCATCACGCTTCACCAAATACTGGCGTTGATTTTTATCAAGCTTTTTGGCCCAGCCACCGCTACAAGCAATTTCTTCTAATACCGCACGACCAGCCGCCACGTCAATATCAGTAGACCGGCGGATTCCTAATTGATCCAAGATACCGCTACCAATGATAATAATCTGATCTAGTGGCAGCCCCAACTCTTTCACGCGCTCGGCAAATGTCTGATTCATCAAACCGTCAACACGTCCTTTTCTTTTACCTTAAACGCTTCGTCAATTTGCGTTTGCACCTTACTCATCAGCGCATCAATTTCTTTCTCAACCCGCTTATAATCATCCTCGCCAAGCTCCTTGGCGTCTTTCATGCGCTTGGCATCTTTCAATGCATCCTGGCGAATCGTCCGCATAGCGATCCGGGCCTCTTCGACCTTTTCGCTGACTTGCTTGACTAGTTGCTTGCGGCGCTCTTCGGTCAGTGCTGGCACTGGCACGCGCACCACTCGCCCGTCATCGGACGGATTAAAGCCCAAACTCTGATTATCGCGAATCGCTGCCGAAATTGCCGTAATATTACTCGGATCAAACGGCGTCACCAGCAGCATCTGCGCCTCCGGCGCCGTCACATTTGCCACCTGGTTCAGCGGCATCTGCGTCCCGTACGCTTCCACCATCACGCCGTCCAGCATCCCAGCATGCGCCCGGCCCGTCCGCACCTTTTTTAGCTCGTCCTGAAAATGACTAAATGCCTGCGCCATTTTATCCTCATATGGTTGTGTGTCAAACATATTTCCTCCCGTTATCTGTCATCCATTATAGCAGACTGATGATAGGGTTGTCTGCTTGACTTATCTAAATATTCATGCTAAAATCAAAACGTTAACGTATAGCTAAACAGAAACTTAGAAATGACCTACGATTTTGAACGACTAGACTGGATTGGAAAAGACGGAGAGAGGACAAAGAGAAAACCAACTCCGCTTAGTTCTGAGGAAGTTGCAGCACGCGACGGTGACTATAATGCAAAACTTTACGGTAATCTCCCGGATGGTATCAACGAACCTACCGGCGACGTGGAGACACCAGGCGACCAAGACGAAAGTCGTCAGTTCTTCGGTGAGGCTACCGCGATCGCCGATGAGAATAATAAGACTCTTGATGCCGACAAGGAACACCCCGATGGCTTCAAGACCGTAAAAGTTAGATACGAGGGACAGGAATTCACCATCCGCCGTGCAGAAGTCTGGTATATGGAGGAGCACCCCGAAATACCACGAGTAACCATTGAATTTCCGCCAATGCCTATTGATTACCTGGGCGTCACCGGCACTCACCATGTCAAGCTCATCGAGAGTGCGCCCGACACGTGGGAATGTGTCATCAAAAACGATATTACTAGTGGCAGCGAGCAAGACCTACCGCCCGAATATAGAACCACGCAACGTCCCCTTTCGCTGCGTGAAACCCACATTAAACATAGCATTCTCTCTCATCCAGAGCTCATCGATCCAGAAGACCAAAAAAATCTCCGACGGGTAGCCGATCCTTATGCGGAACTAACCTCGCCAGAAGAAGCCGCGTGATATAATTATCATCAGTGATAACACAAATCAAACTATATCATTTTCGTTCCTACGGCCTCTATGAGACGACACTGGCACCAGGCGGCACCGTCATCGTTGGACCAAACGGTACGGGCAAGACAAACTTGCTCGAAGCGATATATGTCGCCCTCCGCGGCAGTAGCTTTCGTGGTAGCCTTGCTGATTGCATGCAGCACAGCCAAACGCAAACCATCATCCACCTCGAAACCGACAATGCCTCTCGACGCCTCCAGCTGCTCCGCACAACCGACGGCACGATAAATAAAGAGTTTACGATTAACGATAGCCGCAGCAAGCTCCTTCCCCGCAAACATCGCCTGCCAGTCGTTCTGTTTGAGCCGAGCGAGCTACGACTCATCTCTTCCTCACCATCGCGGCGGCGGGATTTTTTGGATGGTATGTTGTCGCGGCTGGATGCTCAATACGAAGCCACTCTCCGTGCCTTTCACCGAACCTTGCTCCAGCGCAATGAACTACTCAAACACCCCCACGGGACGACTCAAAACTGGCGCGATCATCTCTTTGCCTGGGATATTAAGTTCGTCCAGTTAGCGACCCACATTGCCCAGGCTCGCGCTAAATTCTTGGCTAAGCATGAAGCGGCGCTGAGTAGTTTATATGCAGCGCTGGCGGGACGCAAGACAGCTTTTGCAGCTGCTTATCAAGCCAGTGCATCGCTTGATAGATACGAACAAGCACTTCTCGACCGCCTGCAGCGCTCCCGCGACTATGAGATCGCTACAGGCCATACTTCGGCCGGCCCACACCGCGAAGATTTTACTACTTTCCTCCACAACCAGCCGGCCATCAAAGTCGCCTCACGCGGCGAGATGCGTACCATTATGCTGGCCTTCAAGCTGCTCGAGCTGGAACTGCAAACAAAAGCTAGCCAATCGCGGCCGCTCATCCTGCTAGACGATGTCTTTTCCGAACTAGACGCAACCCGTGAAAAACTTCTCCAAGAAACCATCCAACATCATCAATTCGTGGTCACCACCACCGACGCCCGCCACCAGAGGGATGATTGTTTGATAATCTCCACGCGCTAAAATCCCACCAAAATGGCGGGATTTATCATGTTAAGCCAAAGTATGACGATATTATTCGCTCACGCCCAGCTCGATTCGCCTAAACTGACGAACCACGATGTTCTCGCCGAGTTTAGCAATTGCTTCCTTGACGTGCTGCTCAACAGTTTTCGAGTCATCTAAGATATATGCCTGACCCATCAACACTTGCTCAACAAAATGCTTCTTTAATTGACCTTCGACGATCTTCTCGCGCATCTCTTCAGGCTTGCTTGCCAACGCCTCGCTGGCCATCAGCTCAGCCTTCACCCGCTCCATTTCCTCAGCCGGAATGTCCGCCTCAGAAACATACTTCGGACTCATGGCCGCAATTTGCATAGCGATTTCGTGCGCCAACGTCTTGAAATCATCCAAGCGTGCCACAAAGTCGGTCTCGCAGTTGACCTCAACAATCACGCCAATTCGACCAGAGTGAACATAGCTCTCAATCAAACCTTCACGCGCTTCGCGGTCGCCTTTTTTCTCGGCCTTGGTCAAGCCTTTCTTGCGCATCTCTTCCAGCGCCTTATCAAAGTCGCCGTCAGCCTCAACCAACGCTTTTTTAGCATCAGTCAAACCTACACCTGTCAATTCGCGCAGTTTTTTAATGTCGTCAACAGAAACGCCCATCCTATTTCTCCTCTTTTTTCACTGGTTTTTCTTCAGTTTTTACACTACCCGCACCTTCAGCTACGGCCGCCGTGAAGTAGTCCAGCAGCTGCTGGATACTCTTGATCGCATCGTCATTACCCGGAATGACGTAGTCGATACCCGTTGGATTGACATTGGTATCAACCACGGCAAACACCGGTATTCCCAAAGTCTCCGCCTCGCACACCGCATTGGTATCGGTCAGTGCGTCAACCACAACTACTGCGCCCGGCTTGCCCATTAGGTTCTTGATGCCACCGTATTTGAAGTTCAAGTTATCAATTTCTTCTTGAAAACGCTGCACCTCTAGCTTATTGTAGCGCTTTTCGAGGTCGCCTGATGCCATGCGCTTCTCAAGGCTCTTCAGCTTCTTGATCTGCTGAGCAATCGTTGCACCATTAGTCAGCATACCGCCGATCCAGCGCTCAACCACGTACGGCTGGTTGATACTCTCGGCCGCTTGACGCACCACGTCTTTGGCTTGTTTTTTCGTACCGACGAACAGCACCTTTTTACCGCTAGCGGCGATTTTTGTCAGCTCCGGCAGCGCCTTCTCCAGCGCCTCAGCCGTCTTTGCCAAATCAATGATATGGCTATCCTGGCGTTTTGAATGAATATATGGCGCCATCTTTGGGTGCCAGCGACTAGTTTTGTGTCCGAAATGAACACCAGCTTCAAACAAAGCTTTCATGTCTACCGTTACAGACATTAGGTTACTCCTTTTCCTTGCCCACCGCTCTTGGAGCTGCGACGGACTGTGTCGTTATGTTTAGTTACCCGCCAATTATACCACTAGTAAACATCAGACGCAACTACGTCATAACGAGTCCTTGTTGCATTTATGTCTATCTGGCCCTCTCGTAGGCACTAGCGCCCCGTCACTTGGTTTAAGTTTGCATTGCTCCTCATTTTTTGCTAAAATACCAAGGTTATGAAAAGCAGTATTCACCCACAGAACTATCGCCCGGTCGTATTTAGCGACGATCAAGCGGGCTTCGCGTTCTTGACTCAGTCAACAGCGCAAAC
>CAUVPF010000013.1:0-11106 GCA_963553645.1 uncultured Candidatus Saccharibacteria bacterium
TTTGACAAGCTCGCTTCAGTGACACCGTCCCGTAACTACCAGCAACCTTGTGTAATATATCTACCATAGTACGTGGCGCCAGTACTGTCTCCTCTAGGCCAGGACGATTGTCTACCATTTTTTCTGTATCGATGAACTGGTTATAACCTTCACCATTGATGCCGCTAAATATCTGCTGGCTCAACCGAGCTGCTCTCACAAAATTCTCAAACTCTCCTTCGTCAATCTCTGGCGGTAGCTCACCTCGCTGCGTTGCCACAGTCGCCATAGCCAGCTGAGCATTCTCACACGGATATTCGTCATAGCCCTTGTCGTAGTCAGGGTAACGCACGCGATTGATATTTGCGCCAAAACGGTTTTGGAACTCAACGCTCAAATCATCCACGCCCTTGTAGCGTTTTGACTTTTCATTCGCCGTGGCGATGATACAAAAGCCCGGTTGAACCTCAACAACCTTCCCAGAATCTTCCTGAACGGTAAATCTATCGCCTGGGCGCAGCTGCATGATTTTGTTCAAGCGTTTCAACAACTCTGGCGGCATGGCGTTAATCTCGTCAAGAATTAACGGCTTCCCCTGTTCCATAGCACGAACAATCGGCCCTGGCACGAATTCGCTAACACTAGCACCATTTTCCTCGCGTAGTTCTTGCTTACCCATCAACTGGTAACTATTAACGTCGCCATAGGCACTGACAAACTCAGGATCAACACCAAAATAAGTCTTTACCATATACTCCGCCATGGCAGTTTTGGCACCACCCGTCTCACCAACAAACAGCGTTGGCTCACCCCGCATCATAGCCGGTAACGTCTCATCAATGATTATTTGCATTTGTTCGGTCATCAACAAACCGCTGTCCAGTTGTCGTTTCCACTCACGGACTTGTAGACGGGTTACCTCTGCTAAAAACTGTTTCTTGCTGCTATTTGGCGGAATATCGATATTGTCATCAACCTTAGACAACTGCTTTTGCCATTCGGCTATTTTTCGCCTCTCACCTGCCGTCAAAGGACGTCCATTTCTTGCTACCTTAGCGCGCAAGCTTGCCATCCGTCCGCTGATTTCATCTTTTCTGTCCTGAGCACGCAAGAATTTAGCCGCTGCACGAGTTGCTGCCATTTGTTCACCACGATATTCCTCATCAAACTGCTCCATCAGCCCAGTATCGTTGCGTAGCTCATGTAATTTCGCGTGACACATATACCATTCTTCCAGGTTATCTGCTACCTCAGGGTGTTTGTTCTTAAAGCTATCCCAACGTTGCAATTCTTCTTCGCTTGTGTCGCGCGGCATCTGCTCTTCCCAATTCGGCTCAGCCAAACCTAGCAAAAAGTTCTCACTAATTTCACTGACGTCTATATCCGGCTCTTGCAAATTTGTCTGGCGCCTCGACTCATTGATACGCGCAATATGGGGCGCCGCCAGTCGCTCCAAGAGCTGCCGATCTCCTATGGCTGCTGTCCGCCAATCAGCCCTAACCGCCTGCATAGTTTCCTGCAAGCCAGTCATCAGCTCCACAACACCGTCCACCGTTCGATCATCCATATCTGGAGAATAATAACTTTCTGAAACGCGAGGCTCAAGCCGTAATTCGGTTTCAGTCGTGACAGGTTTTGATTCAACTGTTTTCATAGAGCATGTTGGTATTTTAATTATATAGCCCGTATTATATACTATGATCATAAGGTTTGTAAAGAAAAATGACTGAAACAATATACATGTCAACCGCCAACCCAGAGTCGTCAATGCCAACACCAGAGCAAGAAGCGCCGTCAGATGAGCGCCAAGCTACACTTAATAAGGCTGAGGAGTTTTTGCGCAACCAAATACCAAGCCTCTGCCGCTTAACTGGCATGGACGTGCGCGTAGCAGTTGGTGATGGCTGGGCTACCGACCCGGAAACTGGCTCGTTCACCATCGATCCGTCATTCTTCATTGAAAAAGGTTATTCAGCTGATCACTGTGTGTTTGCTACCCTGCATGAACTGATGGCCCATGTGCGCGACATCAAGCGAGATCCTGTATTTTCAGCGCGGCAAAATGCCTTTGTTGCTAGTGGCAAAGACCCCCAAGAGCAGCAAGCACGCCATATTTTCAATAATACCCTAGCTGATATCCACGGCAACAAACAGATCATGAACATGCTACCTGCTATGCGCAAGATCGGCGCGGATCTTTATAACAATCGCCTATTTCCGACGGAACATGATGGCAAGCCGGTTGACTGCACTAGTATCCCGATGCACCTACAATTTCTCTACAAAATCATCCACCAAGAGATGATACCAAACAGTGAAACACCCGTTCGCCAAGAAGTTGATGAAGCCATAAACCAACTGCGCAACTTTCAGGGTGGACAGATTGACCTCATCTCGTTCTTGACCGATCCTGGTGCAAGGGGCGCTAATGGCAAGAAACTCTCCGGCAGTGACCGTTTTGACTATTGGCTCACGCAGATTTGGCCACAGTACGAAAAGCTCATACAGCTGGACAAACAAGAAGCAAAAAACACCGAACAGCAAAACAGCAGTCAGCAGGCTGGCAGCGATGTCAACGAACAGCAAGATACTGACCCATCACAAAAACAAGACAGCAATCCATTCGCAGATGCCTACGCCGATTATTTCGACAACAAACATCCCGAGCCATTCAGTCCCGAAGAACACCAAAAAATCCATGACGCTATTCACAAAGCCGTTCAAGAGGATCGTCGCAAGAATATGACGCCCGAACAGCGAGAGCACGCCCGTTGGGTGGCAGCCAACCGCCGCTACTGCAAGCAAACTGGTCACTCTCTGGTCAAAAAGCAACAATACGACGGTGAGGTTCAGCACTTTCACAGACAAATTAGCGAAATGCGCACAGTCTTTCAGTCGATACTGAACGAAGTCGTCACCTCTCGTCGTGGTCTTAGTAGTCGCTCCCACCAGGACGGCGATATCCTCAACCCTAACTGCCTGGCACAAACTGTGGTCAACATCAAGAGTGGTGTCGCACCAGAAGCGTTTCAGCGCTATGAAACCGTCCGCGGACGAACCGAATTGAATTGCAAGACTGACTATTTCTTTGTATTCGACTGCTCTGCTTCCATGAGGGGCAAGCCAGCACAAGCTGCCGCCAGTTGCGCCATCATCATGCTGGAGGGACTCGCTGGCATGGAGCGTGACATTCGACAGCTGGAAGAGCAGCAAAATATTGACCTGTCTGACCTGTCGGTCCGCACCTCGCTATACACATTTGGCAGCAACGCAACATGCCACAAGCCGCTTGGTAGCAGTCTCAGTGATAAACAGCGGCTTGATACATACGCGGCTGTCACCGCAGCCGATGCGGGCGGTACAGCGGATTATTTGGCCCTCCAGGAGATTGCTGATTTGCCCCACAGTCAAGATCGCCAGCGAATTATCATTGTCGTGACCGACGGTCAAAGTAACAACCCCGGCGCCACCCAAGCAGCCATCAGCCAGCTTCGCCGTAATCAAAACACCCTAGTATACGGCGTATCCATTGGCTCAGCCGCCGCTGAACAACTGTACGCCCCGAACGCCAAACTTGTCAACGACCCTAAAGACCTGCCAAATGTGCTACAATCATTTATAGAAACAACCATTCAAACATAAAAAACGTATGGCTAATCTCAATCTACTACCGCCAGACATTCGAGCCGCAGCAGATGATGCTTGGCAGAGAGCTCAGGAAGGACAAAAGGCCCAGCCTCTCAATACCAGTCAGGGTTTTGGTTCTGCAGCGCTTCTAAACACTCTCAATGCTGATGTAGAAGAAGCTAGAGAGAAACGTAAAACCGGGTTTAATAGTCTTGATACGATACCCAATCCAGAAACACAGCGGGCTTTTGAAAAAGCTTTCGCTCTATCCGAGCGTTTGGTTAGCTACATCGGTCTTTCGGCACCAACACCAGAACAAATGGCGTCTGTCGGTGTTAACCTTCAATACCTAGCCGAACAATTTGCACTCATGGAGCAAGAAGAAGGTGTCGCCCCGCACGTTGTTTTGGCGCCCCACGGTCTTGGCAAAGAAAATTGGCTGGCTATTGGTCAAAAAATAACCAACGATAAAACTATACCAAATAATCCACTACAGACTTACGATAGTAGCAGTCACGGGTTCAACATGTGTGGACTAGGTATTTCCTCAGAGATTGAGGATAATGCTTGGCATGGCTCAGACCAAGTGCCAACTTCAACAACAACTCCAAGACTGGCTACCTTACCAACTTACCAAGATAAGAGCTATTCAAACATAAACTGGACACTTCGTCTCCTCTCCGGTAGAAGTGCGCCAAATCACATGTCCATGTCCTACGAACAAAGCCAGAAACAAGTTCCTCCTATAGAGCATCAAACAGTAGCCGAAGGACTAACTGATAAATTTACCGCGATACTAGCCGGCAAGTATCCGACGGATAGTAGTTGCGCTTCACTATGCCGGCAAGTCGACCCAAACACCGTCCAAATCTTATATGTTCACTTTAACACACGTCAGGATCTAGTGTGTGTTGACTGGGAAACAATCGACGAGTCAAACAGTAAGATTGGTATTCGCTCCCCGATTGGGTAATAATCCCTACTGCTCGCGCTGGAAACCGCGCTTGAACCGTGCCAGTACGCCGCGGCTGCTGCCAACGTGTGCCAACACATCATCCTTGTATTTGCGTAGCTGCCCGTTCAGCTTCGCTTCAACGATATCGACTGCTGCCAGCACGTTCATCGTCGAATCTTTAGCGGTGATTTTCTTGTCTGGCACATTGATAATCACTTCAACCTCGTACTTATTGCCGCCAGGATTATCGATCTGCTTGATCTTTACATCAGCGGTCGCACTCTTGCGGGCATGCCGCGGCAAGTACTTGCCCAGCGCGCCGATTTTGCGCTCGACGTATTTCTTTGTGGTATCTGTCAATTCGTACTTGACACCGGTAATGGTAATATCTTTAATCATTTCTTCCTCCTATTATTATATGCTAGCGCGGTAAAACATAACATCATAGATCTCTTTAATGTCGTTCGTCAGCGCCATATACTCTCCTAGACTCCATTATATCATCTCGCGGCCATTCATATACGAACGAAGGGCTTCTGGCACCACGACATCACCCTCGGCGGTTTGGTAATTCTCGATAATCGCCACCATGCAGCGGCCCAGCGCAAAGGCCGTCGCGTCATTCGTATGGATCAATTCAACCCCGTTATCCGTACGTACCCGCGTCATCAAACGACGCGCCTGATAATCCGTCATATAATCAGCGGTATGCGTCTCGCGGTACTTGCCCTGACCCGGTAGCCAGACTTCCATGTCAACGCCGCGCGCATTTGGCTTACCAATATCAGCCGTACATTTCATCAGGACATGGTACGGTAGCTTGAGCTGAGTCAAAAGCCACTCTTGAATGGCAATAAATAGAAGATGCTCGCTATAGCTATCCTTCGCCTCAGTGAAACTCTCCATCTCGAGCTTATCGAACTGGTGCATCCGAATCAGCCCCTCCATATCTTTGCCATACGTCCCCGCCTCTTTTCGGAAACTGGTCGCAAAGCCCAAGTATCGAAGCGGTAACTGCTTGGCATCAAAAATCTCACCGGCATGCATACTGCCGAGCACATGCTCAGCGCTCCCCTGCAGCCACAAGTCCTCGCCCTCGATCTTGTAGCGATCATCACTTGGCTGGAGACGATCCATCTGGTCATACGGCTCGGTCCGGATCATCAGCGGTGGCAAAACGGGAGTAAATGGCCGCGGATCAACCTCGAGACCAGCCCCCGTAATAATTTCTTTCATCGTCGCCTCGCTCGTGAGGGAGTTCATCACAAACTGTATAATCGCCTGTTGCAACAGCACCAGATCACCCATGATATAAGCAAAGCGAGCGCCAGCAACCTTGGCGGCGCGCTCTTTATCGAGCCAACCCTTTGCCTCGGCAATCTCATAGTGATTTTTTGGCGCAAAATCAAACTTAGGGATATCGCCGACGACCTTTACCTCAACATTTTCGTCTTCACTGAGGCCAACCGGCACGTCAGCATGCGGCATATTAGGGACTTGCTTTAGCAATGCCGTGTAGCGCTCTTCGATCTCGCCCAGGCGAGCCTCAAGCCCACTCAGCTTGGCTTTGATAGCCTTACCCTGCTCAATTAGGCTCGGATCAGGCTTACCTCCCTTCATTTGTGCAGCAATTTCATTACGCTGTTGGCGCAGCTCGTCAACCTGGCGCCGCACCTCGCGACGCTCATCATCTAATTGCAACAATGTCGCAATAGATACATCGCACCCCTTGTGTTCTGCCGCAGCCTGCACTGCCTCGGCATTATCTCGAATAAAACGAATATCTAACATGGTTTCATTGTACTACAGACCGCAAAACGCCGCCACTCATACGCGGCGGCGTTCGCTGTCATAGCGTGCGGCCGATTTTACTCCGTACGCAGCGCTTCAATCGGATCAAGTTTTGCAGCCTTGCGGCTCGGCAAAAATCCCGCAACGATCGCCACCACCATCAGTCCAGCAACAATGACAAGACCGCTGATCGGCACAAATATCAGCAGCGAATGCTCGCCCAAGTTGAGCGCTTTGGAGATCATTGGGTTGCACAACTCACCAATTCCCCACGCGCCAAGCACTCCAAGTGCACCACCCAGGAAGCCAACCCATGCTGCTTCGTAGCGGAACAGCCTGGCAATATCACGCCGACTAGCACCAAGCGCCTTCATGAGCCCAATCTGTTGCGTTCGCTCCAACACCGAAATGTACTGCGTATTGACGATGCCAAAGATACTTACTACCAGTGCCAACACACCAAACCCAAATACAATCCATTGCAGCAAGTTTACGAACGTAAAGAGCAGCTCCTGGATATCTTTTGAGGTTATCGCTGATAAATTCAGCTCATCCTTGAGCGCCTTCTTGACATCTTCAGGTTTCTTACCACCAACCACCGTTGCTGAAGCGTCAATATACTTTTGGTACTGCGGCGTACCAAATGTCGCAAACTCAGTCAGCTCCTTAGCGGTCTCTGGGCTGACATAGGTATTTGGCGTATTCGTCGACTGCTCCGGCGATTTCTTTGATACCGCAACAATAGTCAGTTCTTTGTGCTTCAGTTTACTACTTGCTAGTTCACGTACACCAGCTTCACCGCGCTCTCGATACGCCTTGGCGATCGCCTCTTCGCTAACCTTCTGCGGCATTTGCTCGACAGTGAGTGTTAGCTTACTACCAATAATCTTATCGGCAGAGATCCCCAGTTCCTCAAGGTACGACTCTGGTATCATCACTTCATTATCCCCCAGTTGAGTACCCTTGGCCATCGTCTTGCCCGCCACTGTCTCGACACGAATACCGCTATCGCGCATCACCACCTCGCCCATGTACTTTTTGTCAGACTTGGTACTAAACGTCAGGTATTTTGGATTTAGCTGGTACAGTGGCGTCACATCCTTCAAGTCACGACGCGCCTTCAGTTTGGCGATATCATCAAGAGTCATTAGCTCAACTTCTGCGCCACGATGTGTACCAGTGTCCGGCTTATACTCCTTGAGTGGCTTATTGCTGCGACCGGTAAACGCATCACTCGCCTTGCCAATCATCAGTCCTTGAGGATTAATATTGCTGCTGATGATCCTGTCAACATACTGCCGCGCTCCTTCACCTGCCATCAAACTAGCAGTAATAGCAAAACCACCCACCGCGATGGCAACACTAGTGAGCAAGGTGCGCATTTTCGCTCGCCGCAAATTTCGCCCAGCACGACGTACGATATCTAGCGTTTTCATTTTTTCGCCTCCTTTGAGTCAGATTCAATGCGACCGTCCTTGATGCGAACAATCCGCTCGCACCGCTTTGCTAAATCTTCATCATGCGTCACGATGATCAAGGTTGCACCGTGCTGCTTTTGATAGTCAAACAACAGATCCTCAACCACCGCTGAGGTCACTGAGTCAAGGTTACCGGTCGGCTCATCAGCAAACAAAATCGCTGGCTCACTGGCAATAGCTCGCGCAATCGCCAAACGCTGTTTTTGTCCACCCGAGAGATCTTTGGCGCGCGATTTGACTTTATCGGCCAAATCAACCGCCTTTAGCGCCGCCTCAATACGTTGCTTGCGCTGACTACGAGGAACACCGGCGGTCTCCAGTGATAAACCAACATTGTTATAGCATGTTTCGCCACCTTCGACAAAAAAGCTCTGAAAAATAAATCCCATCTTCTCGGCCCGAAACTTGTCCGTTGCCCGCGGCTTGAGGCGCAAAATATCCTCGCCGTCAACCAGCACTTCGCCTTTTTGCGGCTTATCAAGCCCAGAAATCGCGTGCATCAGCGTTGACTTACCCGAACCAGACTTCCCTAAAATTGCGACACTTGCCCCGTCTTTGATCTCGAGGCTCACATCGTCCAGCGCCACGAACGCATTCTTCTTGCCGCCGTATGTTTTGGTGATATGCTTGACTTCTATCATTTTTCCTCCCTATACTGCGGTGATAGCGCCGCTTATTAACAAGACAACGATCAAGCCACCCAGCCCGACTCGATACCAAATAAATAACGAAAAGTCATTCCGCGCCACAAACTTGAGTAGCCACGATATTGCGATGTAGCCGACCACAAATGATACGATTGTCGCAAGTATCGTCGCCGTCCAGCCCACGCCGCCCGCGATGTGTTTTGAGGCAGTCAGCATCTCTAGCAGTCCAGCCGCCACCAGTGCTGGAATACCGAGGAAAAAGCTCAACTTTGTCACCGCTACTCGGTCAAATCCCCGTAGCAGCCCCACCGAGATCGTTGCTCCCGACCGGCTAATACCCGGTATCAAGGCCAGACACTGCCCTAGGCCAATCGCCAGCGTATCTCGCCACGTTGTTTGCTGCTCACTGCGGTGGTTGGCTTTTTCTGAACGCTTATCAGCCCACCACATCACCAAACTCCAGCCAATCAGCGCCACTGCCACAAACCACAAGCTACGCAGCACTGTCTCAACTTGATCCTTAAAGAGCAATCCAATCACTGCGATCGGCACCGAGCCGATGATAATTGCCCAACCGTACGCATAATCAAACTGTCGTCGCGCTCGCTTCCACCATAGCCCACGCCACCACGCACTCAGTACCCGCCAAATATCACCCCAAAAATAGATGATCGCTGCAAAAATCGCGCCGATCTGAATTACTGCCGTAAACGCCGTCAGGCTCGGATCATCGATCCTCATCCCCATCAACTTCTCGACGATCGTCAGATGCCCCGTTGAAGACACTGGTAGAAACTCCGTTACGCCCTCAATGATACCGAGAATAATCGCCTGCCACCATGCCACCGCTCAATAACTCCTTCTCATCCCTCCAGTGTAGCAGCTCGTTAGCCGTTAGCCAACCTTATACCCGCTATGCATCGCTCGATTGCGATACAGGCGATGGCGACAACGGTCCTGATACGTATAGCCGTACAAACCCGAAGCAGTTGACGTCAAGCCTTGGCGAAAAACCAAACCGTATCATATGACAACGCTCGTGCTGACCCTCAACCCTCAGCACAAGCTTATCACCATCACGCACTGCTAATACCTTTGGCTGCTGACGCTTACCCTTAAAATCTACGTAGCGCAATTCAACCTTGACATCACTTCGGGTCGTATCCCCAAAATACAGCGGCGTATACTCGCCCTCAACGTGGACATACTTCACACCTTTCATATCGCTCGGCAACTCAACCGGTACAATTTTCGTCAGACGCTCCTCATCACGCTCCAGCTCATTTGCCATACGTACACCAAACAGTACCATACCTGAAACCGACAGCGCTCCTATGATCAGTGCCGTCACCATCATGAACACTGATAGCCGCCTCAATGTCCAGGTAAAAACACTGCGACTCAATATTGCGCCCAGCCATACCGCTGCTACACCACCAATAAACAGAGATGCCCATAGGCCCCATGCCCATGGCTGTACATAGAGACCCTCAAGTAAATTAATTATCGCAATACCGCCGATCGCCCCCACGATAAGAGCAACAAATAATCCCAATGTCACTATGAGAATACCAGCGCCAAGAATAAACCGGAATACTTTGACTACCGTACGCTCTGCGCCACTCTTTTGTCCTATAGGGGTCTCATTTTGATTTGCCTGGCTTTTTAGTGAATCAAACGTCACCGGCTTGCCGCGCATCTGGAGCTTATCAGAAGCCGTTCGCGCCTCTGGGACTGACAGCCACATTACGATATAAATTAACACCGCCGCACCAAACGATACAAGCGGTGAGATAATAGCAATAATCCGGATCCATAATGGATTAACTCCGAGATACGCTGCGATACCCGCACACACGCCACCGAGCAATGCATGTTCCGTATCACGCATCAGCCGCCGCTCCGACCGCTCAGGCTTTTCATCAACCTCCAGGCCTTGACCATCCTCAGAGAAATCCCGCGGCTCACCCATCTGCTCCTTGAGCGCCGCTACATCAGTCGTTGTAATCACACCGCTGCTAGCAACGCCACGCCCGGCTAGCAGTTCGACCATCCGTGCCTCAATCTCACGCATCACCTCATCCGAATCCATCGTCTGCGCAATCGCTTGTATATACTTCTCCAGCTGCTTCTTGGCATCAACCTCAATATCATACGGTGTTTTCGCCAAGTGCACTCGGGTTATTTCTTTCATGAATCAACTCCTTTCTCGAGTTTTTTTAGCGTCGCATTTAGCGTCTTGACATGCTTTTTTAGTGCCCCCATTACCGCCCGACCATCCACCGTCAGTGAATAATATTTGCGT
Organism: uncultured Candidatus Saccharibacteria bacterium; assembly: GCA_963553645.1. Lineage (GTDB taxonomy): Bacteria > Patescibacteriota > Saccharimonadia > Saccharimonadales > Saccharimonadaceae > Nanosynbacter. Next base: position 10,783 of record CAUVPF010000013.1, read on the forward strand.
GGCGGACCCTGCTCACTCTCCTGCCATTCATACTGAAGCAACCCATCTTTCTGCAACCGATTAAGTAGCGGATACACCGTTCCCTCCACTACCATAAGCTCCGCATCCTGTAGCTGACCGATGATATCGCCAGTGTAGCGAGCCCTACCACTACATACCGTCAGCACACAATACGCTAAAAATCCCTTCCGCAGTTGGGTTGCCAAGCCTTCGGCATACTCATTAGCATCCATATTTACCTCTTTGTAATATAATTACGTTCTTCTTTATAGTTTCATCATACATAGTACTATGTTATACAAGGTACTATAAAAAGTCAAGCTA
>CAUVPF010000014.1:0-10760 GCA_963553645.1 uncultured Candidatus Saccharibacteria bacterium
ATTTATAAACTTTACAACCACAAAAACTAACCCCCGGACAATACCGGGGGTTAACTGTTTGGTCTAATCCCTATGAGCCAACACCACTGGATGTGATGAGGACGAAGTTAACGATGGCGTAGGCAAAGATTGCTACTACCAGACCGATCACTGCATACATGATGGTATTTTTGGCAGTAGTCACCTTGTTGGAGTCGCCAGCCGACGTAGTGTAGAGGATACCACCCCAGATTAACATCACTACTGATAGAATACCAACAAAGTAGAGGATGCCATTGACGACGTTCTTGACAAGATCATTTGGCCTATCAACGCCAGAAGCTGCACCTTCACCCCTGGCAGCCTCTGCACCCTGCCTGAGGGTATATTGTGCATTTGCCACCGGCACCGTTGCAAACGCCAGCACGGTCATAGTGAGTACACCGGCGATCATAATTTTGAGTTTATTCATTTATTGATTCCTTGTTTACCGTTAATGTCACTTCAGCTGTTATTTTATCATTATTTGGCTACTTAAACAAGCCAAAGACCCAGTTGACAATAGCATACGACATGACCACCACGATGATACCAATTACCGCGTACATGATGGTATTTTTGGCAGTAGTTGCTTTTTGACTGTCACCTGATGAGGTAATGTACTGAAAGCCACCCCAGATCATAACAATAACCGACACCGCTCCGACAAAGTAGAGGAAAATATTAACCACCTCAGTGATGGTCGTACCAATGGGTTTTGTGCTCATCTCTGGTGTTCGAGCTGCCTCAATGCCTTTGCTAAACTGAGCCGATGCAGACGGCACGGCAATTGGCGCTACGACAGCTATGACAGCAACTACCAGCGACAAAGTGGCGGCTATGAGGGGCTTTCTATATCGTTTCATACGTATCTCCTTTTCTTATATTTTGCCAAACACAAAATCAACGATAGCGTAGGATAGGAGCGCCACTGCGACACCGATCACTGCATACATGATAGTTGATTTAGCCGTTTTAACCTTATTAGAGTCGCCAGCCGAGGTCACATACTGAAAACCACCGACGATTATCATAATGACCGAAATGGCCCCAAGAATTAACAAAATCGCATCGATAAGATTCTTGAATAGCGGCTGCACTGTTGCGCCACGGTTCTTGCAAACCTCACCACTAGAGCCAGAGCAGGCACCATAAATATCCACGTTTTGAGCGGATACCTCTGACACCACCGCAAGCGGAGTGATGAGCGCTGCTATCATACCGATAACTACTATGAGTTTTTTCATATTGCCGATCCTTTCATGCCACTGATGACAAAGTTAGTAATAAGAAATGCGGAGAGGATGATAACAATGCCAATGATAGTGCCGAGAATAGTGTTTTTCGCCTTGGTAAGTTTGTTAGTGTCGCCGCCCGAATTAGCATAGTTAATACCAGCTAGCACTAACATCAAAATCGCAATCGCCCCGGCAAAGAAATACACCGTATTGAGGATGTTACCCAGTGCATCCGCCGAAGCACTGTTCGTCGGAATGCCCAGCGAATCTGGTGACCCCAATACACCGGCTACAAATCGCATCATGATCGTGGCAACCCCAATCCATCAGCTACGATGTTTACCAATGCCACCGAGGCAATAGCAATCACTAGGCCGATCGCCGCATTAATCACCGTCTTCATACCATTGGCCATCTGTCCCGGCTCGCCATTGCTCGTCAAGTACAAAAAGCCGCCGTATATCACAAAGCCGACCGTCACAAAGCCCGCCAGCTGCAACAGATCCTCGACAACATTCAGTATCGCCCGCCAGATAAAGCCGTTGAGCGTGGCGTAATTACCTGGGTCGTTTTGGGCGCGCTTATCGTTATTGTCGACAATCGCTTTGAGGTTACAGTCTGACTTGGTCAGCCCGTCGTACCACGGCTTGAGCGTCAAGATGTTGCCACCACAAGCTGCGCTGGCCGGTGTTGCCTGAACCACCGACAGCATCAGCGACCCCGCGATCATTAATCCAAGCGCAATGACAATGTGCTTCATCAGAACACTCCTCCCGGGATCAGGAAGTTAGTGATAGCCACAAAAAATGCAAATATGATGAGACCGACCGTAGTGTTAACCCAAAGTTCTTTGGCTTTTTTGATATTATCCGGACTACCACCGGCTGCAGAATAGAGAATACCGCCATATATCACCGTGCCAACCGCCAGGATGCCGATACCAGCAGTCATGATCTGGATAACCATTTTGATGATACCGAGAATAGCAGCATCGCCAGTCGCGCCATTACAATTAATAATCGCTGTGTCCGCCCCACCGCATTTGCTCTGGGCAAGCGCAATATCAGTAGCCAGCACGGTACCGCACACAGCAGTTGCGAGAAGAGTGGTAGTAATGAGAATATTTCTTTTTGTCATAACAATCTCTTACCCTAAATTGTAAAATAGTGATGGGAAAAATGCAAACGATTTCTTGAAAAAGTCATAAAAGTTTGCTATCATACAAAAAGTTGTGCGCCCGTAGTGAAGTTGGCCTATCACGCCTCCCTGTCACGGAGGAGATCGCCGGTTCGAATCCGGTCGGGCGCGCCAGAATGAGAATGTTATTACCTGAGCAGCCCATCTTTGTAGAGCAAGGGCTGTTTTTATTTACTTTATTGCCGTTAGGGTGTTGCTAAATATACAGAATGTGTTACAATGATGTTATTCAGAGTTCATTACCTACTCTGAGGTGGATTAAAACTACTCTATGACTGGCCACCGGCCAGAGAAAGGACTCCAAGCGTTATGGCAGGAAAACACAACCATGACCCAAGTAGTTCAGGTAATGTTAATGTAAGGGAAGAGTTATCTTTTTGGGAGAGAGCCAAGGATGGGACTAAGAAGTTTGTCGTAAAATGTATGGCCGGCGTTGCCATCGTAGGCACCGCGCTAGGTGTTACAGGCTGCGGTAGGGGCGATCGTATCGCAGTACCGGAGCAAAGCCCATCGACAAGCGCCTCACTAGACCCATCAGAGTCGCCATCCGCCTCACCATCAGCAACTGAAAAAACTGTTGATCCAAAAGATCTAGCCGATGAGAGATATGATCGAGTTAGGGAAGAGTTCAAAGATATAACCCCCGAGAGGTTTGCCAACCTTCCACTCGAAAAACGCCTGGTACCATATAAGGAGGCTCTTGCGCAGGCAGAGGCATGGGGGAGTACCAAGAGTCCAAATAATGACTTGTATAATCCGTCGGGGGCGGCCGTTAAGCCTGGCAAACACTGCACAGAGCCTGCATCGGAAACAGACTCCGCTGAAGAAGTCGCAGCCAAAATACTCGGTCCTGTGGTTACAGGTTTCGATACTGGTCCATGGGATCCTGACTTTGCAAGAATGGTGACATCTGCAGCGTTTTATGGGAATCCTGAGCTAAGGAAATCGGCTCTAGATGATATGCTACGCAACGGAAAGATATCAACTTCAGAATATGCCGCCAGAAAGACTATTGTGGCACTCCTGGATGCTAAGGATAAGAAGGAAGAGAGTGGCTATCAAAAAAATATACCCGGCTCCAAAATGTTTAAGGTACTAAAGGTAAGGTTTGCAGAAGCCGAGCCCTATGTGGATCCAAAGACTGGCGAAACACTACCAACGAAAGGCCTCCAGCTTGTTTATGAATCAACAATTACTGAGGGCGTAACTACTGGTTCTCTTTTCAGGGTAGTCAAGAATGGTGATCTGTGGCAAATTGTCGACGACAAGGTTACCGGTTATACTAGTGTCAATTCCTAGGGTGGTTAAGCCGTATTGATATCTTAAAAAGGAGGGGATTGAGCCCCTCCTTTTTGAATTCACCGTATAAGCATGCTACTATACTATACATAATGCTTACGCAGAAAAAGACCCCGCAGCAACGTATTCGCATTACCTTGGTTGGTTTGGCTACGCTGCTGATTATCCCAATATTAATGACGTTTTTCGCGCTGTCGCCGACCGCTAGTGCAGCTCGGGCGCGTCTTGATTATTCCCCATATCTCACTCAGGTCAAACAGCTCTTGCTAGCCAGAGCTATGGGTAGATGTATCGCTACTGGCTCCGGATTTAGCGGTAATCTTTCTGCTGGCAAAGTTGCTAGTGGCGACTGGGGTGGTACCACTACTGCCGTCGTTGGTCCAGTTCTTGATGGCAATAATGATGGGCAATTTGATTGTAAGGAAGTTGTGTCCGCCACGCGAGATATATTTGGCTACAGCTCTTTTGTCGACATGTTCTGTGCCCTAAAAGGTGAGTGGCGAGATGACGCCAGCCTTGACTGTATCAGCAATATTATCAAGAGTGAGTATAGCGGAGACAAATGGAACATACCGAGAGACAGGGATACATATGCGATTCAAGTTCTTGAAAAAAAGGCCGGCAAAAGTCTCAAGTTTGACTCAGCATTAGCCAACTACTCATTGGCGATGGCAACACTCTTGTCGGGTCAAAATATTGGCTGTAAAGCCGAGTGGCGAGGATACGACAGCGGGGATGACGCCGCAGGTAAGGACATAAAGGCCGATCAGCAACGCAACAAAAAAATAGCCATTGCCCTAGCTGATGGTACGGCAGCCTACGGTTACTATTATATTCCCGAATTCAATAAAAATATCTCCATGTTTACTGATGCCAAAGCACCTTATGACTCTTCTAGTCTCATAGGCACAAAACTCTCGGGCACAAGAATCATGTCGTGCGCAGAAATCGCACAGTGGGCATCAGACAACGCTGAAGCAGCCGCAAAGTCAGCAAAAACCGAAGCCGCCGAGAATACTCGTAGGGCCGTCTATGACGCCCTCCTAAAAAAATGTATCGAGAAAAGCGGCGGAGGCGTTGGAGGGGCAGCAGAGCACATATGTAGACAACAGGTTGACAGCTGGATGAGCGCCTGCAAGGACAAGATGCCGTCAAGTGACGCGGTGGCAAGTTCTGACGAATACATAAAGTGTGTTGCTAAACAGTCAAACTATACCGAGGATGAGATAAAAGGTGTTCTTTCCGGAATCTCCGCCGACTCCCCCTCCGGTCAAAATAGTGGCGACGAGAAAAAGCCAGAGTGTGCCGTCAAGGATCTTGGCTGGCTCATCTGTCCGGTTGTTAACTTCCTGGCCGACGTCGCAGACGCGGCTTTCGCCATGATCGCCGACAACTTCCTAAAGCTTGAGCCAGGCCTCAGCTCTGGAGGCGAGGTCCAGGCAGCCTGGGGAATTATGCGTAACATCGCCAATGGTGCATTTATTATTATGTTCCTAGCAATTATCATCTCACAGCTCACTGGCTTTGGCATCTCAAACTACGGCATCAAAAAGATGCTACCACGGCTCATCATCGCTGCAATCCTGGTGAACTTATCAATTTACATCTGTCAAATTGCCGTTGATCTATCTAATATCCTTGGTTATAGTCTGCGCGTTGGCCTTGGCAACATCGGTGACGAGATTACCCGAGCAAATGAAATTTTTCAATCAGGTCAAGGGCGTGCTACCTGGGGAGGCTTTGCATTAACCATCCTTGCCGCAGGCACGGCCGGAATCCTCGCCCTCGCAGTCTTGATAGGAGCACTTGTTTCAGGGTTAGTTGTGATGGTGACTGTTGCCGCCCTGCTAATCGCCCGTAAAGCACTCATCGTCATTCTCATTGTTATCTCACCGCTGGCTTTCGTTGCCTTTCTGCTACCAAATACCGAAAAATTCTTTAGTAAATGGCGCTCGATCTTTGTGGGGCTACTCATGGTCTTTCCGACAATCGGCCTGCTGTTCGGCGGTGGTATACTAGCGGGGGCTATCGTTAAGGCCGGGGGTGGAAACGACATGATCATGCAGATTGTTGGCGAGCTAATCAAAGTCCTGCCGCTCATCGCCGTGTGGAGTGTCCTCAAAAAAGCCATCGATGTCGCTGGGGCAATCGGCCAGCACATCAATAATGCCGGCGGTCGCCTCAGTGGTGGCGCTAGAAACTGGGCAAAAGATAGGTATGCCAATTCACGCCTTGGTCAGATGCAAGACTTTCGCAAGAAGCAAGTAGCACGCCGCAAACAACTCATGCGGGCCGGGGCCTGGAAGGGCGACGGACTTATGGATCACATATGGAGAAATCGGATGTCTGATCTTAGTGATAAAATCAACAGGAGTAAATTGGCAAATAATAAAATCCTCGGAGCGGGCAAAAACGTAAATTACGGTATCCGGAGTGCAGCCGCGGGTCAAGATGCCGTGGACAAAGAAGAGCTCGAAGCAGCAGAGGATCTACTTGCCTACCAATTTAATGGTGATGCCGCCGCCGCGCTGAGGAGTGCAGGGGATAATGAAATGCTCAAGTATGTTGCTTCTAAAAAGCTCGCATCAACCGGTAAGCACGGCGCCCAGCAGATGTATGATTACCTTCAGGGTGGCGGAACTATTAGCAATCGCCGCATGGCAGAAACGCTTACCGGTATGCAGGAGTACCACGCGGGGCTGTTCGAGATGGGTACGAACGCCATTGATCAAATGGAGCAACATGGTGCAAATTCAGTTAGCTTTAGCCAGCAACAAATGGCTGAGTTAACCGCCCAGGGGCTTAACGGATTAAGCGATGAAAAATTGGCACGACAGGCATCTGGTGCAGTTAAGATTGCTGGTGAAACCGAGTTTACCAAGGGAGGCCAGAGGATGGTTGGTATTTCTGCCGAACGGGCAGCCTCATTGCTGGATAATAAGCGCGTTAATACTTCAATATCGGGCAGCACTCGTGCCGAGTTTGAGAATATACGAAACGGCGGCACAGGAACTAATGAGATCAGAATACCTCACGATACTGCACCGTTAACTAATAACACCGAGGTGGTGCCATCAGACACCCCAACAGGGAGAACATTCGTTGCGGGAACGGGCAGGGAGCCATCTTCATCTTCGACACCGCCAAATAATCAAAATAATCGCAATACTTGATACGCCGCTAACTACGGTTGGCAAAACCATTGACTTTTCTCTATAAAAATGCTACCATTAACTGCAATGGAGTGGTTACGTTCACAAGAGCGGTCATCGATGCGATGGTTGCAGTGGTTTATGTTGCTGGCGGTGGGCCTCCTAGTCAGTATTTTTTTGAGTACGGTCGTAACCTCGAGCCAGGTATCGGCGGCAGATGCAAAGTGGGATAGCAGTAAAATATCCTACGACAACGAGACATTTGAGCGAGTTTCTGATGTCGATAAAATCAAGGCTCTCGACCTCGGGACAGACCAAATAGTTTATATGCCCAAGAAAACCGTGGCCAACAACCAAGATATTCGGGTTATTCACTTTGCGACAACAGGCGACCTCGGATCAATGACCTCGGTGTCCCTAACGACATTCACGTACACTTCGCCAAACACCTACACAAAGAAAGAGTCAACCACATTATCAATTGACCCGCCGAGCCAAAACTCCGCCTCTTCGTGTGAGGTTGCGGGTGGTATCGGCTGGATCCTTTGTCCTGTTTCGGCATGGTTGGCTAGCTCCATCGACTGGATGTTTGGGGTGCTCAAAAGCTTTCTCGTGGTGCCGCCACTTCAGACGGGTAATCAGACCAGTGGCATCTTTCTAGCCTGGAATATCGTTCGCAACATCGCCAACGGTATCTTTATCGTCATGTTCATAGTCATTATTTATTCGCAAATTACTTCTATGGGCATCTCCAATTATGGTATCAAAAAGATGCTGCCTCGGTTAATTATCGCGGCAATACTGGTTAATCTGTCATTTCACGTCTGCGCTATACTCCTCGATCTGTCAAACATCGCCGGAAGTGCGCTCCAAGACATGTTCATGAATATTCGTAACACAGTCGCCACCCTGGGCGGATCTGCGCCAGCATCTGAACCAATGACCTGGCAAGAGGTCACCTTCCAGATTTTGGGAGGCGCTGCCGGTGGTACAGCACTGGCCGCCGGGCTGATTATGCGGGCTGAGCTACTTCCTTTTGTTGTGCCACTTTTAACCGGACTCAGTTTGGCGCTTCTTCTCGTGGTCGTTATCATGGCTGCTCGACAAGCACTAATTATCATTTTAATCATTGTTTCACCGCTGGCTTTTGTGGCTTACTTATTGCCGGGGACAGAAAAGTGGTTTGATAAATGGAAGGATGTCTTCTTGACGATGCTGATATTCTTCCCGGGTTTTGCGGCAGCCTTTGGTGGAGCACAGCTCGCAGGCTCAGTCATTATGCAAAACGCCGCGGGACCGAACGGGGCAGTGATGTACATCCTCGGTATGGCAGTCCAGATCGCGCCACTTGCCTTGACACCACTGATGATTAAGTTAGGTGGTGGACTCCTCGGTAAATTCACCGGCCTGGTTAACGACCGCAGCAAGGGATTGTTCGACCGATCTAAGAACTGGGCAAAGGAGCGGAGCGAGATTACTAAGCGTAAAAAACTCAACAAACGTCCAAACAGCAAGTTTACCCCAACGGCATGGCGACGCAGACTGGCGCAGTCGTCTCAGAATCGTAAGGATAGGCTCAAAGATTTGCAAGATGAATCTGATGTCATACGAAAGGGGACTGATTCCTATGCTAAGATTGATCAATACCGACGGATGGTTAACGAAGACAAAAAGGCTATCGAGGGTCGGCTAGATGCCGCTTGGGGCAATCATCTGATGTCTAATTCCGCCGCCTTTGACCGATACGCACAAGCACAATCATGGTCTGAGCAGGCTGAGGCTTCTAAGGGAGCGACTGACACTTATTACAAGTCGATGCGGGCACTCAAGCCCACCCAGACTAATGAGTTGTCTTCGTCACTCCAAGAAAGCCTGGAGCGTGCCCGAGGAGCAGCACAGCAAGTGGCTCTCCAGGGCCTGCAGAATGCCTCATCGCAGCGTGTTGCTGATGATCGATGGGCAAATGAACTGAAAGAAAACGAGACAATGCGCAACCTGGCCGGACAGGTCGAACAAATATACTTCGGCGACAGTCGCGGCGCCGATCGAGCAATTGCCATGGCAGAACAAACGCTCAGCAATGCCTACAACGAAGGCGTCGAGAGCGCAAATCGCCTGCTTGATCGATACAATGCCGATGAGTTTGATATGGTAGATATGGCTCTTGGCACTATCGGTAGCGAGGTCAAGGGCATCACCGTTACCAGGGATGTCAAGGCTGCATCACTTCGTCGTGTTCTTGGTGGTAAGAATGTTAAGGCTATTAAATCGTTAACGAGCCAGCTTGATTTTGCCCATCTTGACGATGCCCTCGCCCAGGAAGCTGGCGACGCTCTTAAGAACAACCCGGCACGACCGTTCTGGATCGGATCTTCAATTGCCAATAAGATTAAAATTAACGATATGCCGTGGTCTGGCCAAGAGTTTATCACCCAAACAACCATCAAGGCACTGAGCGAGAATAAATTATCAACCGAAGGCCTGGTTATGCAAGACGCTATCTATCTGAATACTCTGGCTGATATGATTGAAAACTCCAACTTCCGAGGACAAATTTCACAACAGCATCTTCAGATTCTGCGCGATCGAATAAATGAGGTACAGACGGTTCCGCAGTACAGTGGTCGCATAGGTGAAGGTATCGGTGCAATTAAGCGAATGGAGGCAGCCCTTTCATATCTGCCACCAACAGAAACTTGAGTTAATCTGCTATAATAATACCTAATGGCCGTCTATAAAGTTCCTCAGGATGTGGAAGCTGATGACAAGCTGCTCGGGCCGTTTAGCTTCAAGCAGTTCATTTTCTTGATTATTGCAGTTGGAATGGTTGCGCTAGCATGGGGCCTATTCTCGGTGCTGCCGCCACTAGCGATCATCCCAGTGCCGGTTGCGCTGTTTTTTGGGGCGTTAGCCTTGCCGCTGCGCAAGGATCAGCCGATGGAGGTTTACCTCGCGGCGGTTATTTCGTTCATTCTCAAGCCCAAGCAGCGACTGTGGCGAGCCGATGGCATTGAGCGAATGGTCGAAGTCATTGCTCCGCGTGTCGAGGAAAAGCAGTACAGCAAGGGGTATGACCAAGCAGAAGTTAATCGCCGACTGTCATATCTGGCAACACTGGTAGATACGCACGGCTGGTCAGTGCGTGGCGTCAGCAATCCAAACAGCTCAGTGGGGGGAAGCTCAATGCAAGCAGACTGGTATAACGAGGCCCAGACCGCCCAAGACCCGCTTGATCCAAGCAGCAAGACAGCACGTGCTTTTGAAACACTCATTGAGCGGGCCGACGAGAAGCGCCACGATGAAATTGTACAGCAAATGCAGCGAGCTCAAACCACACAAACTACACAGATCACTCAAGACGACCAAGCACCCTTGCCACAAACCTCAACCTTCAATCCATACCCAGCCATGCAGCAATCTATTATTACACCCATCGGCGAGCGACAACCGATACCAGCTGACGCCAACCAAGCTGCGCCCTCTAGCACCCCACCCGTTTCACCTGCTATAATGGACTTAGCGCGCAATCACAGCGACCTGTCAGTTGCCTCACTGCAGCGGGAGGCTGGACGCATCCAAAAAGAACATGACAAGGAAGTGGTGATTTCGCTTCACTAGGTGGGATGTCTATGCAATCAGATCAGCAACAACAATCGTATCATTATCCGTCAGACGCAGCTACTGCGCCGCAGTTTGGTACGCCATCAAATCCAGGTCAGCCAGTGATGCCGGGTGTTATCGCCTCTGGACCCGATCCTGTGTCAACTACGCAAACACCACCGTACACAAACCAATATTCTAACCAGCTCAGCCCACCACAGCAGCCAACAGATCAACAGACACCTGGTGCACAACC
>CAUVPF010000015.1:0-10505 GCA_963553645.1 uncultured Candidatus Saccharibacteria bacterium
ATTATATCATAATTGATAAGGGCGCCGCTGGCTCAAACCTTGCCGAAATAGGTGCTCGGCAGTTTGGAATCATCGGCACTGTCGCCAGCGCAGCCATTCTCACAAATGCAGCCAACCGCGAAGCAGCAACTGATGCTAACTGGTGGATACAAACCCTCACGAACTTCGGTGTTATGAAATCGGGCAACGCACTGACAATGAAACGGGAACGGAACTGGTCGATGCCATATATCATCGCGGGCATCGCCAGCGGAGTTATCCTGCTAATCTTACTAATTGTCGCAATCGTCGCCGCTGCAAACAGTTAACGGAGAACGTGTTGCATACCTTTTGGGACAACCTACCGCAGCCATTTTTCATCTTGGCGCCCATGGAAGCCGTCACTGACGTGGTCTTTCGCCATGTCGTCAAGCAAGCTGGCGCGCCTGACGTGTTTTTCACCGAATTTGCCAATGCGACTGGCTGGGTGCATGCTGGCGATAAGGCCATCGCTGGACGGCTGGTCAAAACCGACGACGAACATCCATTGGTCGCCCAAATCTGGGGCGGTGAGCCGGGCGACATGGAACAATTTGCCGCTCACTGCATGGAGCTCGGCTTTGACGGCATCGACATCAACATGGGCTGTCCCGCCAAATCTGCTATCAAAAGCGGAGGAGCGGCACTGATCCGCCGACCCGACGTAGCGGTTGCTGCCATCGCCGCCGCTAAAACCGCTGGTCTGCCAGTCAGTGTCAAAACCAGACTCGGCTACACCCATGTCGATGAATGGCGCGAATGGCTTACGACGTTACTTGAGCAAAATATTGTCAACTTAACCATCCACCTCCGCACCAAAAAGGAGATGAGCAAAGTCCCAGCGCACTACGAACTCATCGACAACATTGTCAAACTACGCGATGAAATCGCCCCGCAGACGCTCTTGACTATCAACGGCGACATCCGCGACCGAGCCCATGGCGAGGAACTATTTGCTGCCCACCCAGGTCTCAATGGCATCATGATCGGGCGGGGAATCTTCAGCGATCCGTTTTGTTTTCGAAAAGACAAGGTATACTCAGAGATCGAGGATAAGCGGGTGATAGTCGGCGGGGCAGCACCCACTTCTGAACAAATCTCTGATTTTTCAGAAGAAGGGGCGGACCGACTAGCAGGACCCGCGTCTAGCGACCTACGTGCCGTCGCAGACGGCGACGACGGGAGCGGCAATGTTAAATCGGAACTTATATGCCTATTACACTATCACCTCGACTTCTTTGACCACTACCAACCAACCCTCGGCCGCCCCTACGAAACCCTCAAACGCTTCTTCAAAATCTACATCCGCGATTTTGACGGGGCGAAAGAACTACGTGACCAGCTGATGCACACCACCAGCACCGACGACGTCCGCCGGCTTATCACGATAGAAATAAACAAAGCACCAGACTAGCCATCCAGAATATTGAAAATATCTTAATATTATGGTATTATAATCTCATGAGCACGCAGGTTGAACTTAGTTTCATATCACAAAACGACACGAGAAAAGGTCACGGTCTGACTAGCGCCATTAAGAATCTCCCTGGTGACACCATGCTACTCGTATCTGATCAAGAGCGCGCAAGCGAACTGACCAACATCGCCCATCTAACCGAAAGGCTGGATTATAAAGAAGGTCGCGATAACAGCATGTGTAATGTTTGGTTCGCCGATGTGAAGATGGATGCCACCGACGGTACCACGTTGGCCGTGCAGCCTATTGCCATCAAACCCCTCAGCGAAGCATGGCTGGCAGCACGAGAATTTCGCACCGCAAAGCGCCTCAATCGCGACGCGCAGAGAACATTCAGGCCCCTCGGTTTCTTGTCTATGGGGGGCAAGTCGCCACCGTTACCGAGTTTGAAGAAGGTGTTACCAGTTTTGATAATATCTTGTGGCGACGTCATCAACTACAAGAAAAAGAGATTCACTGGGCGCTTAGCTGCGCAGCGGCGGGGCTCATTAGCCTTCACTCCGAGGGGTACACACACGGCGATTACCAAGTAAAGAATACCGCCTATAGTTCGACACTACAGTCAAGAATCATTGATATTACAGACGTCAGAAAAAGAACCGACCCGTTTGAGTTTGGTGATGATCTGACTCTCTATATTGAATCACTCTCGATATTCGGCAGACGTCCATCTAAAGCCTCAAGTCAACAGGCGAAAGAAGCGTTCCTTGACCCATACCATCAAGTTATCCATGACATATTTCCCAAAAGCAAACAACAGAGTATGCGGGAAATCTTAACACACCTAGCAGTTAATGCCGATAAAATTATGCAAGGCGAGTATTAATCTTGGCGTCGTCGCTTATGCCGCTGCAAATCAGCCACCTTCAACCGCACCAAGTGCCGGTCGATGAGCTGTTTGGCTTTCTCGCGCTCTATTTGGTCGTCGGCGTTGTCGCGTGCTGCGATGGCTCGCTCCAGCGCCGCCTGAGTTTCCGCTTCAATGATGTCGTCACCATGGTCAGCCTCGTCAACCAAAATCCGCACGCCCGTCTGATCAATTTCCACTACACCGCCAGAGATAGCGAAGAATTCCTCTTCCTGCGTCTCTTTGGTACGGCGCACGGTGATGACACCGTCCCTCGCCACTGTCACCAGCGGCTCGTGGCTCGGCAGCACCGAAATCTCGCCGTCAATGGTCGGAATGGTTACCGAATAGACCATCTCATCCAGCTTGACACCACCGAGCGTTACCAGCTTCAAATTCATCAGGCTAATCCTTCTTCGCCTCTGCTTGCTTTGCGCTTTCGGCGTCGCGAGCTACTTGATCGCTCAAAGTGCCTTGTACCATGTAGAACCAGCTTTCTGGCTTGTCATCGTATTTACCAGCCAAGATGTCGGCAGCGTCGCGAATGGTATCTTCCAGCTTGACGTAGACGCCAGGGTTGCCAGTAAATTTCTCAGCCACGTGGAATGGCTGCGCCAGGAAGCGCTGAATGCGGCGAGCCCGAGCGACGATTTGCTTCTGGTCGTCCGACAATTCTTCCATACCGAGAATGGCGATGATATCCTGTAGTTCTTTATACTGCTGCAATACTCGCTGAACTTCGCGTGCCACGCGGTAATGTTCCTCACCGACAATTTCTGGGTCAAGCGAGTTGGAACTAGAATCCAGCACATCGACAGCAGGGTAGATACCAATTTCCGTCAAAGCACGGTTCATCACGATGGTTGCGTCCAGGTGGGCGAAGGTCGTCGCTGGCGCTGGGTCGGTCAAGTCGTCGGCTGGCACATACACCGCCTGAACAGAGGTGATCGATCCCTTTTTCGTTGAGGTAATGCGCTCCTGCAGGGCACCCATTTCTTGCTGCAAGTTTGGCTGATAACCCACCGCAGACGGCAAACGACCGAGCAGCGCTGATACCTCAGCACCAGCCTGAGTGTAGCGGTAAATATTGTCGATAAACAGCAGCACGTCCTTACCTTCATCACGGAAGGCTTCAGCCATTGCTAAACCCGACAGCGCCACGCGCAAACGTGCTCCAGGCGGCTCATTCATCTGGCCAAACACCAGCGAGGTCTTGTCCAGCACGCCCGCTTCTTCCATCTCATAATACAGGTCATTTCCTTCGCGGGTACGCTCACCAACACCAGCAAAGACCGAGTTGCCAGAATGGAACTTGGCAATGTTATTGATCAGCTCGGTGATCAGGACGGTTTTACCGACACCAGCACCAGCGAACAGACCAGCTTTACCACCTTTGGCCAGCGGTGCGATGAGGTCAACGACCTTGATACCCGTTTCCAAAATCTCCGTCTTGTTTGACTGCTCAGACAGATCCGGAGCAGGGCGGTGAATTGGCGCGGTTTTGCCCTTTGGCTGCGGTTTCTCGTCAATCGCTTCACCAACCACGTTGAACATGCGCCCCTGAGTCTCAGCGCCCACTGGCACAGAAATCGGCGCACCAGTTGCTACCACGTCCGCACCGCGAGCCAAGCCGTCAGTTGACGACAACGCAATCGTCCGCACAGTGTGTTCGTCCAAGTGCTGTGCTACCTCCAACACCAGCGTTTCTTTGCCATTCTTGACATGCAATGCGTCATAAATTGCCGGTAATTTCACGTCACGTGGAAACTCCACATCGACCACCACGCCAACGATTTGAATAATTTTTCCTAAGTCTTTTGCCATCTTATTCTCCTTTATCATTGTTCCATCGCCTCCACGCCGCCAGAAATTTCGGCTAGCTCCTGGGTGATCGCCCCCTGGCGGGCTTTGTTCATCGCTAGTGTCAGATCGTCCACCAGGTCAGACGCGTTATCCGTCGCATTTTTCATGGCCATCATCCGCATGGAGTGCTCACTGGCGCGAGCGTCCAGTAGCGCTTGAAACAGCCGTGCACCCGTCAAACGGTAAGCGACGGCATCCAATACCTCTGGAATACTTGGTTCATACTTGGCGTCAGAAACTGTGTTCGAAACTTCACTCGGGTCAATTAATGCTTTGGTTCCTGCTGGCAATAACCGCGACAGTTCTGCTGTCTGCACCATGCTATTGACAAACCGCGTATACACCAGTGTCACCGCGTCAACCTCGCCATTCTCAAACATACTGATGGCGGTGTTCAAAATCGTGTGAAAAGTAAGTCCCGTCGGTTGATCTGGCAAATTGTCATAGCTACCAATCACTTCAGTGTCTTTCAAGCGCGAGGCGAACTGCGAAGCTCGACGGCCGACGGTCAAGGTAAGATTCTCAATGCCGCGCTCGTCGTCACGCTTCAGCAGCTCCAAATACTTCTTCAAGACATTAGTGTTATATGCGCCGGCCAGGCCTTTATCACTGGCAATGACGATAATCAAGCGCTTAGTGATTTTGCGGCGCTTGAACAGCGGGTGATTGTCAGTTGCACCTTGGCTGGCTAGATATGCCAACAACTCCTCGGCCGCCATGGTGTAGGGAGCTGACGCCTTGTCCGCTTCTTGCGAACGGCGCATTTTGCTGGCCGCCACCAACTGCATCGCCTTGGTGATTTGCTTGGTCGAATCCACCGAGCGAATGCGATTTTTCAGCGCACGAGTACTCGGCATGGATTACTCCTCAAAGCCTTTCGCCGCTACTTCGGTTGCCTCGTCAATGACCTGGAGTTGCTCGTCAGTTGGCTTGGCGCCCTTGTTTAGTTCACGCATGGTGTCTTTAGCGTTATTCCAAAGTTGCGTCAGCAGACCAGCCTGTGCTTCCTTGATCTTGGCAACCGGCACATTGTCAAAGGCACCACTGGTTACCGCGTGGATGCTGACAAATTGTTCCCAAACGCTCATCGGCTGGTATTGCGGCTGCTTGAGTAGCTCAGTCAAGCGTTGACCGCGGTCAATTTGTGCCTTGGTCGCATCATCCAGATCCGAGCCAAATTGCGCAAACGACGCCAATTCACGGAACTGCGAAAGACCGAGCTTCAAGTTACCGCCGACCGACTTAACCGCCTTGGTCTGAGCGGCACCACCGACACGGGAGACTGATAGACCAGCGGAGATAGCCGGGCGAATACCCTGATAGAACAAGTCAGTTTCCAGGAAAATCTGACCGTCGGTGATGGAAATCACGTTGGTTGGAATGTACGCCGAGATGTCGCCAGCCTGCGTCTCGATGATCGGCAGGGCGGTCAGTGAACCGGCGCCCAATTCGTCTGACAACTTAGCTGAACGTTCCAGCAGGCGAGAGTGCAGGTAGAAGACATCACCAGGATAGGCCTCGCGTCCTGGTGGACGGCGGAGCAAGAGCGACATCTGGCGGTAAGCCACCGCGTGCTTGGTCAAATCGTCATAAATCATCAGCGCGTGGCCGCCGTTGTCGCGGAAATATTCACCCATGGCCGTACCAGCATATGGCGCCAAGTACAGCAGGGAAGCCGCATCCGACGGGCTAGTCGCCACCACGATGGTTTGCTCCATCACGCCTTCTTCTTTGAGGCGGTCAACCAACCGGGCAATCTTTGATAATTTCTGTCCAATCGCCACGTAGACGTTCACCACACCGGTCTTTTGCCGTGCCTGGTTGATCATGGTGTCGATAGCAATGGCGGTCTTACCCGTCTGGCGATCACCGATGATCAGCTCGCGCTGCCCACGACCGATTGGGAACATAGCGTCGATTGACATGATGCCGGTCATCAGCGGCTCATGCACCGACTTACGACCCATCACGCCAATGGCTGGCCGTTCAATCAGCCCGCGCTGCTTTGTCTTGATGGCTGGTCCGCCATCGAGCGGCCGACCGAGCGGGTCAACCACCCGACCGAGCAGTTCCTCGCCAACCGGCACATCCAGCACCGCACCCTTGCGGCGGACGCTGGCGCCAGCCTTGACTTTTTCTTCGCCGCCGAGGATCACCGCACCGATTTCATCTTCCATCAAGTTCAGCGCAAAGGCTTCCACTGTGCCGCCGTCAGTTTCAATTTCTAGCACTTCGCTGTAGCCAGCTTTACTGAGGCCGTGCACCCACGCCACGCCGTCACCAACGCGGATAACCACACCAGCGTCCTCTAACCCTTCCGTCGCCTCCAGCTGCGCGATTTTTTCCCGCAGGCTTTTGGCTAGTTCTGTCACATCAATCTTGCTCATTTTTCCTCCTAGATTTTCTTCGCCCGCAAGTCGTTTAGTTTCTTGGCAATTGTCGCGTCCATCACTTGAGTCGGCGTGGTAATCTTCACCCCACCGATCAACTCGGAACGGATGATTTCGCGCAGGCGCACCTGAGCGATGCGGTCGCTCGGGACTTCCGTATCAGGAAGTTCGACATGCTGAGTGGCGTGGTCGCTACCATCTGTTTCGGGTGCTCGGGCTGCAGAGCGACCCTCCACAGATGTCAGCGACTCCATACCCGAGTTAGATGATAGTAGCCGTTTAATTGCATCCTTCGTCGCTGCGTCCAGCGCCCGCGCGCTTTCCACCGTCGCCACAACTGTCCCGCGCTCAGCCAATTCCACCTCAATATCCTGCACCAACAGATCGATCTCTCGCTCGCGCCGCTCGTGGACGATCAGTGCCGCCAGTTCATCAATCACCGTCACGTCGCCCTTGAGCAACCGCTCGGCCGCGTGTCGTGCCAACTTTCGCCGAAGCGTCCGCGCCATGATCAGGCGACCTCCTTGACCGCGGTTGCGATCAGCGTGGCGTCTGTCTTAGGATCAACCTTTTCGTTCAAAACCTTGCCAGTCGCCTCAGCCACCAATTCCAGCGTTTCATTGTGCAATGCTTTCTTGGCCTGTTCAACTTCCTTGGCGATTTCCGCCTGTGCTGCACTAACGATCGTCTCTGACTTGGCAGCCGCCTTGGCTGCAGCCTGCTCAACGACCGAGGCCGCCTCCTCGCGCGCTGCCGCCACGATATCACTGGCCTCCGCCCGAGCTTTTCGCATCAACTCATTAGTCATTTTTTCAGCCTTATCAGCATTATCGCGCGCCGACTGCGCTGCCTTTTCAGCTGTGCGCATGTCTTTTTCGCGCTTGTCGAGCATCGCTGCCAGCGGTGGATACACCCACTTGCGTAGAATCACTAGCAAGATCAGAAACGCCACCGTTTGTAAAATCAGCAGCTTCCAGTCAATGCCCAGCGAACTGAACAGATCAGCCTTTTCGGCCGCGTGCGCTTCGGCACTCGCAAATTGTGTCAATATAGTCTCCACAATTTACCCCTCAAATTACATAACTTTGCCGACGATAGCCGCCACAAAACCGATGATCGCTAGGGCGTCGATGAACGAAATACCAAGGATCATCATGGTGCGTAGGTCGTTAATTTTCTCTGGATTACGACCAGCCGCGTTCATCGCTGCCGCGCCGACGATACCAGCACCGATCGCTGCCAGCGCAGCCGGGATGGCGTAGGTGAGTGCAAATGCTAATTCTTTCATTGATTTCTCCTTTATTTAATACTTTACTTTACTAATCATTCGCTGCCGCGAGTTTCGTCGTATCAGCAGGTGAATGAGCATGATCAATCGGCTCGTGTGTGTCATGGTGAGCCAGCCCCAGTGAAATAAATACCGTTGACAGCATAAAGAAAATGTACGCCTGAATACCGCCGATGAACAGCTCGAACAGATAGAATGGCTGGAGGGCCGCCGGCGAGATATACTGCGTCAAAAAGGCGATCATGATCAGCAGCACTTCACCGGCCAACACATTACCAAACAAACGGAAGCTCAGACCAAGCAGACGCGAAAACTCCGCCACCAGCTCCAAAATACCGACAAACGCCATGATCGGATCACGCAGCGGATTAACAAAGTAGCGGCCCATATTACCCTTAAAACCAAGGTACTTAAAGGCGTACACCTGCGCTGCGACGATTGTCACAATGGCGAGGCCAAACGTCATATTCAGATCAGCCACGCCGCCACGAAACAGCGGTGTACCATGACTACCCACAGTAATCGGCCCGACGATCGGCAGCAGCCCCAGCCAATACTGCGCCACCACGAAAAAGAATATAGTGATGCACAGCGGCGCCACTCGACGCGCCCATATTTCGTCCGGGATGACTTGGCGAACCGTGTTATACAGCCCATCAAATGCCCAATGTACCAGCCGTGTTGCAAAATTATGCTTTTTCTTGCCCAGCACTGCCGCCCGTGTCCGAAACATCAACCACACCAAAACGATCAACCCCAGCGCACCGAGCATGTGCGAATTAGTGATCGATACGCCCATGATATTCGCTACTTCATCAGCCTTGACTGAAATGTGCGGACCGGCACTGGCAAATCGTTGCATCATATATTTTTACGCTCCTTTTTTTCGTTTCACGCGCCCCAATTGCTTATTCACCAGCAGGTACGCGCCCAAAAAGCCAAGTACCACACCAGCAAACATCAGCCACGGCTTCAATCCAAACACGCTATCCAGCCATACACCCAGTAGCGTACAGCCGATGCTTGGTACAAACATCCGCCACGTTGTGTCGCCGATCGTCCCGAGAATAACCCGAGCCGTCACCACTTCCGTCGCTGTCGTCACACCATTCTTAACACTTGGTCTCTCAGCCATTACTCTGTCACTATAGCAACATGCTATACTCTTGACAAGATGCCACGGCGAAATTACCCGAAAAATCAACCAAAATCAGCCCGGATATTTACTAAGCCGATGCTAACAACTACTGATCGCGATACGTGCCGGCGCAAGCGCCGCTTTGCCACCGAGCAGATTGCCAGAAGAGCTGCTGATACGCAGGAGCTGATATCACCGGGGCCGGAATTAGACGTGTACTATTGCCGAGGGTGTGACGGCTGGCACTTAACGAGTCGAGCGTCCCGAGGCTAGGGTAGCATTGCCGAGATACCAATACTTATGCTACAATAGAGAAAAGCCATAAGGAGGGAAATTATGAGCGAAGACAATACCGCCAATCATCAAGACGCTAAAGTCACTGTCTACAGCACCAGCTGGTGCGCATTCTGCCACACCGAGATGGAGTGGTTGAAAAAACTCGGCATTGATTTTGTCGCCAAGGACATCGAGGCTGATCCAAGCGCTAAAGAAGAATTGCTCAGCAAGAATGGCGGCAATTTCCAAGGCGTGCCGGTAACCGATATCTGCGGCGAGGTCATCCTGGGATTCGACCGGCCAAAGCTTCAGGATGCGCTGAAGAAGAATGGTTTGATGAGCGAGTAGAGATATCTAATCTGCGCATCAAAAACCTGCTGCCTGGAGGCTTACCAGCAGCAGGTTTTTTATTAGCATATCCCCTTATGCTGCGCCAATCTGCACAACCTCACCGCCAATTGCTTGGCGGAAATAATTGTCGTGACTGACGTAGAGGATGGCGCCGGAATATTTCGCCAGCGCCGTCTCTAACTCCTCAATACTCGGCAGGTCAAGGTGGTTAGTCGGCTCGTCTAAAATCAGCAGCTGTGGGTCATTCGCCAGCATGGCAATGATCTGAAAGCGAGCTTTCTGACCACCCGACAGGCGCACCAGTGGTGTCATCCGATCTGCTTCGGTAAACAGATAATCGGCTAGTAATTGGCGGATTTTGGTATCAGAAATCGGCAGGTCGCGGCTCAGATACAGTTTCTCAATCGCCGCCTCCAGCGGATCCGCCAAATACCGCTCATCAATTTCTTGCTCATACACACCCACCCGCACCTGCGGGTCGAGGAAGAGGTTGCCAGAGTAGAGGATAGGGGCAGCAGCCGCGACACCTCCTCCGCCAGAGACTGTGAAACATTCGCGAGTAGCGGACGCTTCAGTCGAACGCTCGCGAGAAATCTCCAGTGGAGATTTGAGCGAAGAGTGTGCTCTGGTGGCGGACGGTGGAGTGGTTGCCACAGCTCGGCTTCCAGCCATCTCCTCCAAGTCGAATGCATCCGGCAACGCCGTCCGCAGAGCTATCGACTTGTCAGAGAGGCTGGAATCCGAACCTCGCCGCTGCCCCAACAACATCCGAATCAGCGTCGTCTTGCCAGCGCCATTACGGCCGCGCAGCTCCACCGCCTCACCCTCACGCAGATCAATATTCACACCCTCAAACA
>CAUVPF010000016.1:0-10410 GCA_963553645.1 uncultured Candidatus Saccharibacteria bacterium
GTGTTTATTTTACAAAACGTGTTATCTTTTATCAATTTTTGTATTATTATGACAAGCCAAGACACAGCCTTAATCATCTCCGAGTATAGATCGCTATCGTTGTATGTTATGCGGGAATTATTCTGACGCATAACTAATAATCCCCTCTACAGTTTCCATATCTCATCCTTGTCCATAAAAGTTATGTCAACTCCTCTAAAACCACTCTTCTTCTGGCTGTCTCTGGGTAGAAGCGTGACTTGATGAAGAGCAAGAGAACCCTCTTCAACTAGTTGTGCAATTTTTTCCTTTTCACTCTTTAGTTCAGTCGGAGCTATAATACGCTTTGCTATTAGCATGAATTCCTTGATTTGTCCATGTCCATTATTAAACTCCTCCACATTGAGCCCCATAAAACTTTCATACAAGTCTATGCGTATGTTAAACCCCTTCCATATAAGCACATTTATTCGAGGAATTCCTCCTGCGAGTAGCTGACCGTTAAGAAATACCCCTTGCTGAGACTGTACTGAAACGCATATTGCGTCGTCTTCTTTGCTGTATGCCATTGCAATCATATGGCTATCAAGGGAGTGGCTGTCGTCAAATCCTGGTCTAGTCAGGTTATATTTATCAGTTAGTTCCTTAACTTTATCTTTGTCAATCAGTCTGCCGATAAAGCCCATGATTTTCTCCGTTTAATAAATTAGACGCTGCCTTCATTATAGATATACACTGCAAATCATACAAACTTTTCTTGATAAACAAAAAAAAGACGGAAACTCCGCCAAATTTAAAAACCGAATTGGTGACCCTACCGGGAATCGAACCCGGGTTGCTGGGATGAGAACCCAGTGTCCTAACCGCTAGACGATAGGGCCGCGTTAAAGCTACCGGGTCATTATAGCATGGTTAGCTGGGGGCGTCTAGCCCATCTTGTTGACGACGTCGATCAGCTTGCGGGGTGTGATGTCGGCCTTGATGAGGTAGCCGTCGACACGGTTCATGATGGCGGATTTGGTGGCATCGTCCTGCTCAAAGTTAGTCATAATGAGGATTTTGCTCTCTGGAATCAAGTCAGTATCATCAGAGCGCAGCGCGTCCAGAATTTGGTCGCCGCGCTGTTCGGGCAGCATCAAGTCAAGGATGATCAAGTCAAACGGCTGACTCCGAGCCATGACCAGTCCATCATTGCCATCGACTACCCAGGTCACATCGTAGCCAGCTTTTTGCAGGCTGCGCACATACATCTCGCCGATAAAGCGGTCGTCCTCCACGCACAAGATTGTTTTGATCGCCATACTTCCCTCCTCTTATCCTCGATACATAGCGTGATTTTTTATCCAGCCACCGCCCTGGCGGATCAGATTGCGATTGAGCTGTCCGTCCTCGAGCAGCTTGTCCTTGACGGCGGCGTAGAGCGGCACGGTAAATGAAAAGACCGAGCCTTCGTTTTCTTTGGAGCGCGCGGTGATGTGGCCGCCATGGCTCTCGATGAAGGCCTTGCAGATATAGAGGCCGATGCCGGTGCCAGAGACGGTTTCGCGGCTGCGGTGCGAGCGGTAGAATTTGTGAAATAGATTTTTGACGACGCTCGGTGGCATACCGACGCCGTTGTCGGCGACGGAGACTTCGATAACATCGCCTTTTTGTTCGGCGCTGACAGAGACGGTGCCGCCCTCGAAACTGTATTTGATGGCGTTATCGATGAGGTTAGAGATGACTTCGCTGATACTGGAGCGGTCGGCAGCGACGGTCGGCAGATCGCTTGGGATGGTGATGTTGAGCAAGCGGTGCTGCGTCGATGCGCGCAGCTGCATGTCATCGGCGATCGAGCCATAGATGTCGGCGAGTGAGTCCTCGGCGAGGTGGATGCTGAGGTGGTGGCGGTCGAACTTGGCAACATTAAGGATATTGTTGATGTAGCCAGACAAGCGGTTGGCAGAGACCGTCAGCCGTGCTAGTAGCTGCGGCTCGTCACCCTTGAGTCGGCCGGCCAGCTCCTCGGCGAGGACGTCGAGATAACCGCGGATGATGGTGATCGGGCCGCGGAGTTCGTGGGCGGCAAAGGAGATGAAATTGAGGTCTTCCTCCTCTGGTAGGTACTGGGCTGAGCGGTCAATGAGTATGATGACAGTCTCGCCGGGTGCATCTTTTTGGTAAGAGGCGATGATGTCAAAAAAACGAGGTTTCTTGAATACACCACTGGCGGTGGCAATGCGGCGCCAGGTATGCTCGGCAGAAACTTGACGGGTGTCAACTTCACGCAACCAGGCCTCGAGTGGTTGGTCGTTGAGAAAGTCCAGCGCCAGATATGGTTGACCATCAGCGTTAATGGCGATTGGTGCAGCCTTGTTAGCGGAGACGATGCGTTTGGTGGGATCGAGGACGACGATGCCGCAACTGGTGTGATTGAGCGCTTGGGTCAATAATGCATCGGGATTAGGCGGTGGTGCGGGCTGCGTCGGTTCGCTGTAGATAAGTTCAAGCACGGTCTTGAAGCCAGTCTTGGCGTGTTGCTCGGCGTTTGGATTTGGTAGAGGCGTGGTGGTGCGCTCGCCGCGCTTATGGATCAGCGCAGTTAATATATTATCAAGCGGTCGACTAGCAATGATAATTAAGACTACAGAAAAAAGACTACCGATAATGAAAATTATGCCAGTGATTAGCCAAAATGCTGGGTGATCCCATGAGGCGAGGCCAGTGATGCTGAGGATGACTCCACCAATCAGCGCCATGGCCACCTGTCCAGTTAGGGCGCAGGCGAGCAACATGCGCCGGTGATATCGTCGAAAACTACAAATTGAAGTATTGCCGGCTACTACTGCCACGTGACGGATCCCCGCCCGGGCGTAAAGACGCCGATCCATGTTTGGCCGCGATTCAGGGTGATATCTTTGCCATTTTCATCAAGCAATTTGAGCGGTGCGGTGAGACTGTCTTTCTTCCAGGTGATGGCGGTGGCAGTACCGTTTTGGAAGACGGTCGCCTTGCCCGAGCCAATGGTGACGGTATCCTCGTAGCCATCTGGTCCGACGCGTCGCTCGACGGGCGCCTCGAGGGCGATGACGACGCGTGGGGCAATCTGGCCACCTTCTCGGTCAGCGTGCGGTGCGCCAGCCAGCGAGCGTTTGTAGGTGTTGGTCGCTTTGTCATAAGCATAAGCGGTGTTGTAAGTGCTGCCGCTAAAATTGAGCTGGATGGTGGTGGCATTTGGTGTCTCGGCTGGTTTGCCATCGCCACGCTTGAAACCGGTAAATGATGATTCTTTGAAACCTTTGCTGGCGTTCAGGGCATCAAGTTTCTCGCCGGACGTATAGACATTGTGTGGGGCACGGCGGTCGCCAACCCGCCAGTAACTGCCGCCGTTAAAGAACTGGTCGATGTCGCGGTAGCTGCCGCTGCGGACGGTGTCGAGAGCGTTCGGGCTACCGCCGACGTGGGCGATGGAGGCTTGATACTGTGCGCCCCAGCTGAGGTAATAGAGGCGGAGGCTACGAACTGGGCCGATGAGGCCGGGTTTGGCGCCCTGATAAACAGCGAGGAAGCGCGTGATGCCACCCTCGGCGACGGCTTCATAGACGATGCCGGCTCCTGAGAGGCCGGACTGCGGGCGAGCGTCGGGGCTATTCTCGATCATGACGGCGGTGACGGGCTGCTTGGTGGCTGCTTCATCAGCGACCTCGAGGCCGGTGAGCGGTGAGTAGAATTTGGTTGGCTTTTTCTTGACAGTAAAGAATGGTAGACCGTTATCGTGCTGGATGGAATTAATAGCAAGGATGAATATACCGGCGATGACCAGTGAAGCAGTGATCAAGACAATTGCCCACAGGTGCTTCTTGCACCACTGGGTGAATGAGCGTTTTTTAGCCGGAGCATCTGGTGACGCCTGCCCAGGCTTAGCTGATTTTGGCTGCGGTTTTTTGGCCGCGGTGGCTGGTCGAGAATTATTGATGTACATGGGCTTAGTATAGCATAAGCGACATGTAGCGGTAAACGGAGTAATGTGGCTACCAGGTGGTTTCTATCAGTGGAGGAATTGTGATATTTATGCCGCCGAGAACGCGGCAATTCCCCGCTCAAGCCGCGCCAACGTGCGCTCGCGGCCGATCAGTGCCAGCGTATCATTCAGCTGCGGGCTGAACGGCGCCCAGGTGATGGCGATGCGGATGAGACTAAAGAGGATGCCAGGCTTTTGGTCGGTGATTTCTAGCAGTTTGTTCAGCCGGACTTGAATTGCGTCTGGTGTCCAGTCGGTGAGCGTGGCGAGCTCGTGCTGAGTGGTTTCTAACAGTTCGCGCCGCTCATGCTCAGACAATTTCTTGAGCTGTTTATTGCTATCAATGAGCTCCATAGTGATCTCAGGCTCCGCGAAAAAGTAGCCAAATCCGCCGAGGTCACGCAGGGTTTTTAAGCGGTCTTGCGCTAGGGCCAGGACGCGTCGGCGATACTCCTCGTCTGCCCCGACAGCGCTGTCCGGCCAAAAATCATTGATCCGCCCAGCTAAGTCATCCAGCGTTAGTGAGCGGATAAACTGCCCATTTGTCCACAGTAGCCGCTTTTCGTCAAAGCGAGCGCCCGAGCGCTGCACGCGGTCGAGGCTGAATTTAGTGATTAGCTCATCCATGGTGAAGGTCTCTTGCTCGGTGCCGTCG
Organism: uncultured Candidatus Saccharibacteria bacterium; assembly: GCA_963553645.1. Taxonomy (GTDB): domain Bacteria; phylum Patescibacteriota; class Saccharimonadia; order Saccharimonadales; family Saccharimonadaceae; genus Nanosynbacter. The sequence continues at coordinate 4,635 of CAUVPF010000016.1, forward strand.
TTCCAGCCCATGGTAGCGATGAAGCTATCCAGCGCCTCTGGCAGATAGCCGTCACGGATATAATCCAGCACGTCTTTGGCGCCGTCGCGCTTACCTAATTTCTTGTTACCCTGCTCGTTCATGATGTGTGGCAGGTGTGCAAAAACCGGCCGCGGCAAGCCCAGCGCTTCGTAGAGTGCCAGATAATTTGGCATGCTCGAGATGAACTCTTGGCCGCGAATGACGTGGGTGATATTCATCTCGGCATCGTCGATGATATGGGCAAAATTGTAGGTCGGGTAGCCGTCAGACTTGATGAGGATGAAGTCGTCAACCACCTCGGGGCTGGTGGTGATGTCGCCCATGACCTCGTCGTGGTAGGTGTAGCTTTTGGGCTCAGCCTTGAAGCGCAGCGGCATCGTGCCGTCCCAGGCAGGTGGATTGTCGGGGCGATGGTCACGGTAGCGAAAGGCGCGCTTCTCGGCCTGGGCGGCGTCGCGAAACGCCTGGATTTGCTCGGGTGTGTACGGATCAGCGTAGGCGCGGCCGGCGTCGATTAATGTTTGTGCCCACTGACGGTAATGCTCGAGCCGCTGGCTTTGGACGTACGGCCCGTGTGGCCCACCGATGTCCGGGCCTTCGTCGTAGTCGAGGTGCAGGGCCTTGAGGCTGGCGATGAGATGCTCGCGGCTGCCGGCAACTTCGCGGACTTTGTCAGTGTCTTCGAGGCGTAGGATAAATTGCCCATCAGCCTGCCGGGCGACAAGAAAAGCAAATAATGCCGTGCGAATACCGCCAACGTGCAAAAACCCTGTTGGCGAGGGTGCGAAACGAGTGCGTGTAGTCATGGGCTGATTATAGCACGAGGCCGCAGCGCTGGTAAACGTGAGGGGCGCCTGCGGTACTTACGGGGCTGATTATAAACTAGTGGCGATTTTCGTGACCTGCTCACCTGACAACGCCCCGCCGAGGGTGATCTGATAGAGGACGCCGCCATTGATCCAGGTAGCGGTTCGGTCGGTGCTATAAATAGTCAGCCCATCTGCGGTGGTGGTCTGGACGTCGCCGCCGTCAGCTGTCAGGGTTTCCTTGAGGGCGGTGGAGCTGAGCGAGCTTTTTTGCTGGGTGATGGTATAGGATTGGCCGCCGTCAGCGTAGGCGAATTTCATACTGACTTCCCCACTCTTAAAGGTAATCGGGCCGCTGAGGGCGTAGCCGGTTGGTCGATAGCCGGGGTATTTGGCGTTGACACCAGATTGGATGGCGGCGATACGGGTGGAGATATTAGGCATGCCGAGATACGTGAAATAGCCGCCGATCAGCATAATGGCCAGGCCGACAGAGGCCACTTGCAGCCAGCGACCCATGCGACTCTTTGGTTTTTTGGCGCGGCGCGGTGCTTTTGGCGGCGTAGCTGCACGCTGTAGGGCTTCGGTGATGGCCTCGTCTTTGAGAACGGCGGCTGGCTTGGGTGCGAGGGTCACCGGATGCTGCTTGGCTGGAGTTTGGTTTGGCTGGACGATACGAGTTGAGTGATGATGCGGTGTGGCTGGACTGCGGCGGCTCGCAGTCCGGCTGGCCTGGGGTTGCTCGGCAGCACGAGCTTGAGCGCGCACGACGGTCGGGTGTGGTTCGGCTGGACGGTCGCGTTTGGTTGGTTGTGGCGGGATGGTTGGCGTGCTCGGCGCAAATTTATTGACATGAACACTTATCGGGACGGAGGTGTCGCGTGTGACGTCGGGGCGACTGGCTAGGCGACGCTTGGCGTGTGATGGCGCAGCAACGTGGCGGCGACTGAGCGTCGTTGACTTTTGACCGGCAGTTTTATGGACGGTTTTATGGATGATTTGTTTGTTCATGAACCCCTCGTATTCCTAATGCTTACATTGTATTGTACAAAGAGGACATGCTTTTTGCAAGGGGCAAAATGTGGTATAATCTCTCATTATGCATCGAAAGCAAAAGCGCGGCCTAGAACTTGCTCGCAGGACGCTGATCTACACAATTATGGTACTGGCGGTATGTACGCTGGCGTTTATTTTGATTTTTCATACGCTTGGCTATCAGCTGGATCTCAAGACGCAGACGGTTGAGCAGCGGGCGCTGGTGCAGTATGATTCGCGGCCACAAGGCGCACGGGTGTTCGTTGATGGTACGGAGCTTGGCAAGACGCATATCAAAGGCATGCTTCCTGAGGGGCAGCATCAATTTTCTATGCGGCTGGATGGTTATGACGAGTGGCGCAAAGTTGTCGAGGTCAAGGCCGGGACACTGACCTGGCTATCATATGCGCGGCTGGTGCCAAGTGAACGAGTGGTGAGTTCAGTCAAGGAATTTTCGTCGCTAGCCTCAGTACGATTTTCGCCAAATTGGCGGTTCATGCTAGGCGTGATGCAGGCGACCGATGCGCCAAAGATTGTCTGGGGTGATCTACGTGATTCGGATAAGCCAAAGTTTAACGAGGTGACACTGGATACGTCAGTGGTGGCGGGTTACGGCGGTCAGGCAACGGCGCATGCGCTCAAGATTGTCGAGTGGGATTCAAGCAGTCGCTACGCCATTCTCAAACACACCTACGTGGTCGAAGGTCAGGGCGAGAAAGTTCAGTGGCTGAAAGTCGACCGCGAGAATAAGACAGTGGTTGACATCGCGAAAGTGATCGGGTTGGAGCTAAAAGACGTGCGCTTCCTCGGTGAGAGTGGCAACGAACTGTATGTACTGCAGTCGAGCGGCGAACTGCGGCGAGCGGACCTCAACGCCGCGACGATTTCTGCGCCGCTGATCAGTCATGTGCAATCGTTCTCGGTGTACGGCACGGATTATATCACCTACGTCGGAACGAATGGCACGAGCAAGTTGCAACTGGCGGGCATTTGGCGCAAGGACTGGACTGAGCCAGTAGTTGTGCGGCGGCAGACTGAGGCGGAGGCTTCGACGCCGTTGATGATTAAGTTTTCACGCTATGATAATAAAGACGTGCTGGTGGTCGGTGTTGGCTCAGCGGTGACGCTACACATGGGTGCGGCGCTGGATGGCTCGAGCTCCTCGGCATCACGGCTCCTTGGTCGCGTCAAGTCGATTACTGCCGGCGAGCAACTCGCTGAACTTGGCCTGAGCGGTACCGGACGGTTCGTCTTGATGCGAACGGGGGCCGGCTTCATGAGTTATGACATTGAGCGGCAATCGGTGTCGCACGATACGGCGCTGCCGACGGGAACGGTGCTTGACTGGCTGGATGATTATCACGTGTGGAGCGTCGAGGGCGGCAAGGTGGTGATGCGCGAGTTTGACGGTGCTAATCAGTCGACGATGCTGGAGGCCAGCGAAGGGTTCGACGCGTCCCTGTCGCACGATGGCGACTGGCTGTATGCTTTTCGTCGAGCCGATAATGGTACAGTGACAATGTCACGACTGCGGATGACAATTAAGCATTAATTCTACTACTCTTTTGCGCCAAATAATCGCTCCAGTAGCGTTGGCGATGGTTTGCCCGGGATAGCAGCGGACTGTGTCGTGACTGGCTCGGCTGACTTAGTAGCGCCAGATGGATCGGGGCTAATCTGTTCGGCAAAGACCAGGAGGCGCTTTTCGGCGGTGCCGAGTGGCACGCAGCTGATCAGGGTGAGTATCGGCTTGTCGGTCTGGATCTGGACGCGGCTGACCTCGTTTGGCATGACAACTTCTTTTTTGGTGACGGCGTAGGTGTAGCGCTTGCCTTGATAGTGCATGTACATGATATCGTCTTTGACGAGCTTTTCGTTCTGGGCAAAGACAAACTTATAATCACCGGCGGCGAAGGCATCGTTAGAAGAGTGCGCCGAGAACACGGCATTGCCAACTTGGCCAGGCACGGCGTTGGCACCAGCGATCGAGAAATGTGCAGCGCCCTTCTCCATCGCCTTCATCTGAGCGTTGTGGTCGGCCGCGTTAACGCCGTAAATAACTGGCACGTCAACGTTTAGTTTAGGGATGATTAGTCGTGGATCAGGACCGACAGAGGCGTCGCTTGAGGGATTAACGATAATATTTTGTGGATCGACATTGCCTGGGGTAGTATATGCGGCAGCCATGCCAAAGAGGACGCGGTTGTACTGCAAAAAGACGAATGCTAGCAGTACCAGCACACCTGCTAGTGCTGGAACGAAATGGCGCGACTTGGTAACTTTTTTAGCCTTGTCGCGGACGGCCTGCTGGATCTGAGCACGGAGGCGCTTGATGGGGTTTTGGGTGGATAACGTATCGGTGGTGGCCGACGTCGTACCGGTGTTGGTATCACGAGCGGACTGGACGAGCCGGTCAAATTCCTGCTGTTTTTGGTCAAGGTGCGAGGCATAGTAGCGCTCGTAGTACATCTGGTAATATTTTTGCCATGAAGTGTGGTACTGCTTCCACTGGTCGGCGGTGATCTGTGGCTGGCGAGTAGGAGGTTCCACTGGCGTGGCCGGCTGCGTCGTTGTTGGCGTGGCTACTGACTGACCTTCTGTTGGTTGAGGATGTGGTGGCTTTGTGACTGGCGCTGCGGCTGGCTTGGCTGGTGGTGTTGCTGGTGGTGCAGTATTCAAGGCGTGAGGGCTTGATATGCGTGGTGGTGGCGTGACAGTGGTGCGTTCGGTCGGTTCTGGGTTGGTCTGGTCGGCGGGGCGCGGTTGAATAACCGGCGTGGTGTGTGGCGTGGACTCGGTGCTACGACCACCGTAAATAGCATTAATTTGATCACGAATAACATTAGCGGCAGCAGCTTGCGAGCCGGAATAATCGCGTGGTGGTGGCGTGAATGGACGAGGTTGACTCGAGATTGGCGCTCCCACTCGCCTGCCAAACTGATCGTCATGTGGATTCATCACCTCTTATTATACGGGAAAACGCTAGAAAGATAAAGCGTCCGGGCTCTTGCTGCCGTGGCGGCAGCTGTGGTATAATTACCCCCGGATAACTTGAGGCGCTCTCTCGTGCCGCGGTGGCGGAATTGGTAGACGCGCTAGACTCAAAATCTGGTGAGCAATCGCTCGTGCCGGTTCAAGTCCGGCCCGCGGTACCAGAGAGCGCCTCACAATTCATCCAACCTTGTTCCCGTTTTCGTAGCGGGGATCTTTTATTGGCAGCAATGTTTATAAAAGACAGTGTTAACGACGACGGTGACTGCCGCGCCTTCGCTTTCCTCTCGGCTTTCGCGGTGGAAATATATATTCGGTAATAGGCAGGGTGAGAGGACGATGCTCATCGCCAAAGGTAAACGTAATAAGGGATTGTTTATTAGATTTTTTTCCTAAAATATTGTTCTGGGTGATGCCGCCGATAGTGACGGTTGGCTCTGGCGGTAACATACCCTCTACCCATCGAGCTACTCGTTTCCTTTTAACGTTATTTGACATCATCGCAATGGTGACGTGTGGCACAAAGGGTTTGATATCAGGGTGAGGTTGAGCTCCGGCTGCGGCAAATGCTTTATTGATGCGCTCCTGCTCCTCTCGGAGCATATCAGAATCTTCGAGCATCAGTGCGAGCTGCAGTCCCCGTTCTCCGATAGCACGGACATCAGTCACGCTAAGCGTAAGTTCCTCGCGTGACTGCTCTGGTAGGTTAACCCGTACAGAACCATGTTCAGATGAGAGCAGCCCTTCTGGATATTGTTGTGCACCTAGGATGGTGAGATGAAGCACCTCGGGCCACGTTGGCAGTATGAGTCTGTTGCCTGATTCGGGAAAGCGATTCCGTATTGCTTTGGTAAAGTCTGGATGTGACAGAGGAGCCTCGAGGACGGGATGATACACTAAGCGATTTTTGGCTATAACTATTT
>CAUVPF010000017.1:0-10364 GCA_963553645.1 uncultured Candidatus Saccharibacteria bacterium
CCGACAGGCTGGGGGTTATCATCCGCCGTAATTTATCAATAAATTCCATTGCCCATTTTACTGCTCGCATGCAGACGCCTTGCTCACGTTCATCAAGACCCATTAGTGTATCACCTCTCAGAGACCGCATCAACTCATCATGAAAGGCTTTCGCCGGCAAATACCCAATTTCTGCTTCGGTAACGGTCGTGAGGCGCTCTATCGTGGCATCGAACTCGCGCCGCGATTGTCGTTGCTGTTCTTCCCGCTTTAGTCGATCGTATGTCTCTTTTACACCATCAAACAGCTGCAAGAAACAGTCCGCCAAATATTCATCAGTATGGCTCTCACGCGCGTCCAATTGACCATCGTTAGTTTTTATGCCCATACTAGTACGAACTTCCAGTGCGGCTCGTTCGCACCGTATCGCATCATACTCTTGTTGGCACTCTTGGCACTTCTTGGCAAACATAAGGGCGTCCGAGTTATATCGCGGATCTCTAAATATAAACCGAATAATATTATTGATAGTTATTATCTGTGCATCAAAGCTAAAGTTAGGGTCGACTCTGCTCGTCTCCCAAAACCACTGCAGACTAGATACCACCGGTAACGGCTTGCTCACTCGCGCTTTGTCAATAAGGTCGAGGTTAATGGTAATATTGTCGGGGCGTTCATGTATTACCCGACTAAGTCGTTCTATCTGCCCCTCAAGCCATTTTCTTTCAGTCAATCGAAAACCAATTGACCCAACCGCACCACCCACGACAGTCCCAGCTGTCGTCAGAAATGGCTCGCCAGAACCTAGCCATGACATACCTCCACCAGCGACAAAGCCGCCAAGTCCGAGAGCACCCATATCCCGTAGTGTTAACCTAGTATGTTGACCTTCCCGAGCTATATCTTCAAGTTGCTCGACAATATTCACAAGTATAGGATCTTGGCATACGGTAACAAAGCCCTGGCTGGAGATGCGGCCGTTATATTCAACCCTCTCAGACCCGGGGAGATCAAGAAAACACCCCCCTACAATTACCCCGTCCGCGATAACAAAACAGGAATCCTGCACCTCTCTTGAAAGCTTCGGGTCAACCAATTCTCCATCCTCTAGCACCTTAATAGGCGTTAATATCTCTACGCCCCCTCGCGGCATGGCACGACGTGTCCGCTCGGTTAGTTGCCCATTTTCATCAATAAAACCACTCGCCACAAGCTCTTCAATTGAGTTGGGGTTGAGTGATCGCTCTTTAACCCCATTTCCGTAGCTGGAAAATTCTATGTTACTCTGAAACACGCCCTCATTATACCACATTATAAATATATTGGCAACTCTACTGTCCGGGTGGCATCGGCGGCACACCCGGGTCTGGGGACACCATACTACTGCCATCAGCCGCCTCGCCGACCACCGCTCGTATCTGCTCCGCCGTGATAATCGTCGTTGAGCCCGGCGCGACAGAACCAGCGAGCAGCTGCTTGGCGACGGTATTCTCGACAGCTCGTTGCACCACGCGGCGCATCGGACGAGCGCCGAGGCGCGGGTCGTAGCCAGCGTCAACCAATAATTTTTTGCCCGCCTCTTCGACGGCGACTTGGATTTTTTGTGGCGCCAGCGTCCGATTGATACCAGCCAAAATGAGATCAACGACCTGCAGCAGCTCTTCTTTACCCAAGGGACGAAATAGCACGATTTCATCAAACCGGTTGAGAAACTCCGGACGAAACAGATTAGCATTGATCAGCTCATTGATAAATGTTTGCTCAAACTGCTCCAATTGGTAGCCACGCTCGATGTATTCGCGGATCCGCTCAGCGCCAGCATTTGACGTCGCAATAACAATGGCGTCACGAAAACTAATGTCGCGGTTTTTCTCGTCGCGTAAAATTCCCTCGTCCAGTAACTGCAAAAGCGTCGTGAGCACCTGTGGATGGGCCTTTTCAATTTCATCGAGCAACACCACCGAGAATGGTCGCTTCTGCACCTGGGCGGTCAGGCTCATCGGATCATTCGCCCCATCAGCGATCAGCCGCGCCACATCCTCGGCCCGCACAAATTCGTTGAGATCCAGCCGGATGAGATTGCCCTCGCCGCCAAAATAGATATCCGCCAGCGCCTTGGACAGCTCAGTTTTACCGACACCAGTTGGGCCAAGGAACAGAAACGTACCAATCGGCCGATCAGGGTTGCGTACACCAGCACGCGCTCGCCGGATCGCATCAGAGATGACGCTGACGGCACGCGTTTGGTTGATCATGCGCTGATGGATCAAGTCTTCGAGGTTCAAGAGTTTTTCCCGTTCGTCGTCAGTCGAGGCGGTCGCGATCTTGATACCCATGGTTTTTTCGACCGCATTATCAACCGACTGGGCCGTCACGAGCCCGGACGACGCATAGTGGGCTGCCGCCTCCAGCACCTTGAGCGCCCGACCTGGCATCGCCACGTCTTGGACGTACCGCTCGCCGACGCGGTAGGCTTCAGCGATGGCTTGATACATGTAGGTCACTTTGTGGCGATGTTCGAGGCTGATCAGCTGATCACGCATAATCCGCACCGTCTCCTCCGGCGATGATGGCTCGATAACGATGGTATTGAGCGCCGTCACCAGCTGGGCGTTGCGCTGAGAAATCTGCAAGTAGCGCTGACTATCCATGGTGAGGATAATTCGCAGCCTGCCCGCCTCCAAAATCGGCAGTAGCAAATTACTCAGATCAACCGAACCAACACCCTCCTCGAAAAACAGCTGGGCATTATCGAGACACAAAATGACATTCTTTGACAAAAATGCTTCGTTGAGAATCTGCGTCACCAATGCTTCTAGCTCACCCCGACCAGCCGCCGCCGAGATCAGCGACGAGGCGTCCAAGAGGAAAATCTGCCGATAGAGAAGCGACGACGGGACGGTTTTGTGCCCGTCAATGAGCATCTCGGCAAACGCCGCCACGACCGTACTTTTGCCAGCCCCATCGAGCCCAACCAGCGCTGCATTTTGCCGGCCATTCGAGCCAAAAATTGTCATCAGCTGCTCTAATGCTGCCTGATGAGCGTCCAGCTGCGAAATCATCGTCCCGCCCGACACTTGCAGGCTGAGGTTCTGGGCAAACCGACTCAAGAGCGGCGTATAGCCAAACGACCAGTCGCGAGCGATACCGCCGGTGTGAAGCGGCTTTTGCTTGAACTGCTCGATCAATGACTTGAGGCGCTCATACCACATAACGCCACTCAGCACATCACGAAAATCAATTTTTAGATTTGCTAGTAAAGCGTCGTGGTTCGGAAATTGCTCAACAATCGCTGCCGCCAACACCGCACCCGTTACCTTCGGGCTATTGGTGTCACGCCAAATTCGCAGCGCTGATTGCCACACGGTCGGCGTGTTATTTGGATCATCCGAAGCGATATTCGCCAAAAAGTTTGGCGTTAGCCCCAACCGCACCCCGAGGAATTGCCCGGCCCGCGACTGACCAACCGCCAGCGCGATCTCTTTTGGTGACGGTCGCTGACTCAGGCGACCCAGCACATCCGCTGCCATCACATCATCAATCGCCTCCACCCGCACACTCACCGCCATCGTCTTGAGATCGCCCTGCCACCACACACTGAGCATTGCCAATGGCCCCACCAGGCCAATCATCAACCAGCCAATCGGCCCGTGCTTGATCAATAGCCAAACGCCACCCAGGCCCAATGCAACAGCGACGAGCACTACCAACACATGCCAGACCGTACCAAACCGCGCCGTAAACCGCGCCTTTTGCGCCCGCAAACTGTAATAGCGAAACTCCGGCCGTACCTCGTTCATGCCAAAACCCTCATCTGCCACAAGATAATTCCTATCACCGGCGTTACGGGTAACAGTGCCCACACCACGATGCTGCCGACCGCCCACACCGCCCGCAGGCTAATAACCACCAGTCCCGCAAACAGTACCAAAAGCCGCACTACCGCACCAACTGCTCGCGAGAACAGCCGGTCAAAAAAGGCCTGCATCTTGACAGCGAGCGGCGCCTGAGCACGAATTTGCCCTGCGGAAATTTGGCGAAATGGATCGAACAGCGTCCGCACCAACAAACCGATTGAGAAAAAATCGGCCGTCCGCAGCACACCGAGACCAACGCGCTGCATATGCCGCCGCCAGCCTGCGCCATACCACCACTGGAAAATACCCACCAAAAACATAGTTCTATTGTAGCACACTGCTTGGGCACGGTATAATACAAAATATGTCACGACAGATTCTCAGTACACTTATCGGCAAAACCGTCAAACAAGCTGCTCGCCTGCGCGGCGGTGGCTCGGCACTCCCGGGGCTCGTGATTGAAAAGATCGACCCGGGTTTTATCACTCGTACCCTGGCGCAAGTACCGCACGGCGCGGTAGTCATCAGCGGCACGAATGGCAAGACCACTACTACTAAAATCGTCGTTGAACTGCTCGAGGCGGCCGGCCTCAAGGTTTTTACCAATCGCACGGGCAGTAATTTCTCGCGCGGCGTGGCGGCGGCACTGCTCGGCGAGGTCGATATGCGTGGGCGGCTGGATGCCGACATCGCGGTGCTGGAGCTTGACGAGGCCTGGGCGGTCAAGTTTGTTCAATTAGTACCACCACGCTACAGCCTGCTACTCAACGTCATGCGCGATCAGCTGGATCGGTTTGGCGAGATCGACACGGCGGCTGGTTTCTTGGCAAAAATCGCCCAGGCAACCACTGATACCGTGGTGCTCAACCGCGACGACCCACGCATCTACCGCCTGCACCAAAATACGGCAGCGGACGTAGCGTTTTTTGGCACGACTGACCAGCTGCTGGAGCTGATGCCGACTGACGATGCGCTCAAGACCGGCCATGCTCAGGCCAACCAGACAGCCCCGGCTGACGTGCTGCTCACGGACATTGATAAGCAAACGGCGACCTTTCACATTGACAATGCCAAGCACGCGGTGCGAATGCGACTGAATGGTGTGTATAATCTGTTGAACGCGGCGGCGGCACTGAGTTTAGTGCGACAAATTATCGGTGAGAAAGCCGAGTTAACGACACTACTGGGCGCCCTGTCAGACGTAGCACCAGCATTTGGCCGAGGCGAAACCATTGTAATTGACGGCACGCCGATCGAGCTGATTCTCGTGAAAAATCCGAGCGGCTTTCGGCTCAGCCTGCTGTCATTTGCCGACGGAACAGCAGATACGATGATTGCTATCAATGATAATTACGCCGACGGACGCGACGTTAGTTGGCTGTGGGACGTGGATGTCTCACGCCTCGAGCAGGTGGCAGTGGTCAGCGGCGTGCGCGCTCATGATATGGCACTGCGGCTGGGGTATGACGACATTACGCCAGAAATAATCGAGCCTGATTTGGCGGCGGCACTGGAAAAATTGCTGGCCCATCATCCACGCAAACCAAAACACATTTACTGTACCTACACAGCAATGATGCGGCTGCGTAAATTATTATCAATCAAAACCGATGTGGAGGCCATCCGATGACGATCACGATTATTCAATTGTATCCGCGCGATATGAATCTATATGGCGACTGGGGCAATACGCTGGCGCTGAAAAAGCGGCTGAAGTGGCGCGGTTTCACGGTACGTATTATTGATCATAATCCGGGCGATACGACTGACTTTATGGCGGGAGATATTTTCATCGGCGGTGGTGGTCAGGATGCTGGGCAAGAAATTATCCAGGACGATTTGCTAGCGCGAGCAGATGAGCTACGGTGCCTAGCGGAGAGCGGCGTGCCAATGTTGATGATCTGTGGTATGTATCAATTATTTGGCCGAGCGTTCACCACACATGATGGGCGCGTGATTCGCGGTGCGGGGATTTTGCCACTAGAGACATACGCCAAGGCAGAACGCCTGATCGGTAACATCACACTCGAGAGCGAGGAGTTTGGGCAGATCGTTGGTTATGAAAATCATAGCGGCCAGACGCTGCTCGATGAAGGGATGTCACCACTGGGGCGCGTGGTGCGGGGTGCTGGCAATGATGAGACTGGCCAAGTTGAGGGCGCGAGGCTGTGCAACATCGTGGCAACGTATCTACACGGACCAATCTTGCCAAAGAATCCACGGCTTGCTGATTTTTTGATCACCGCAGCACTCAGACGAAAAGGCTATACCGATAAGCTCAGCGCGCTACCAATCGACCGCACCGCAGAGCATGCGCAGCGAGTGGCGATGGAGCGAGGGCGGTAAGCTCACGTACACTGGATCATTGCAGCAAAAACACCCCCAAAGCAGGACTTCGAGGGCGTTTGTTTATCTACTCAGCTCATGAAAAGCCTCCGCTCTGAAGACGGAGGCTTTAACGTATCATTGTGGTCGGGGTGAAAGGACTCGAACCTTCGACCTCACGGTCCCAAACCGCGCGCGCTAGCCAACTGCGCCACACCCCGAGAAGCTAATCTCGATACTCACTCCGCTCCATTCTATCACATATTACGCGGGAAGTATAGGGCAATAGATCAGGTCACATTTTAATGTCATCTCGCTGCTCATGCTATAATATACATATGACAAAAGCTCCAACCCCACCCTCACATAAACCTCGCACGAAACACTGTTTCGTCATCACACTCAGCGTCACTGGCGTCCTCGCGCTTGGCTTTATCACCGTGTTTGAAATAATTCCCCGTATACCAATGGGCGACCATGTTACCGTTGGCCACTTTAGCAATTCACAAGACAACGCCGAGAGCCTGCGGAAATGTTTTGACAGAACACGCATAGCCTACGAGATCAACGGCGACGAAATTCGTATCTGCAAATCGCTAGAGCGGCTGTTCGTGGAACGGTGTACATGAGATCCAGCCACGGTTAAAGTCTCGGTAATAAAGTGTATTTTCTGAATAATTATGCCCCGCATTAAGCACGCTGCCCTCACAACTCACCGCCGACAAATGATATATCTCTATGTAATTGTCTGCGTGTACCTCATGCTGCCCATTCTCATTTGTACCGGTGTTATTCCCTGGAATATGAAGTTTGTGGCCCTCGTCGTTGGCGCAGTGATGATGTACATAGTGATGCGAATTCTCGGCAATACGCATAGTGACATCGGTATTACGCGGCAGCGTACCATCTATTCACTCAAAACTGTGCTGCCGATAACCATAGCTCTCATTATCGCAGCCGGGCTGTTTCTACTCCTCGAAAAACCTCGATTCTCACCAACCGAAGGAATAGGGTTTTATGTATTTTATGTTCTCATCTCGTGCCCGGCGCAAGAACTGTTATTTCGCGGCATCCTCAGCCGTATGCTGCAAGAACTACGGCTACACCGGGTGCTGGAGCTTGGCGCAGCAGCTGCTCTTTTCGGTTATGTACATATCATCTATGGCGATATGCTCACCGTTGTTGTTATGAGCATCGTCGGCCTTTTCTGGTATCAGGCGTATCAGCAGTCACTGAACGTCATCGGCGTAACGATAAGCCACGTGGTACTTGGTGTGATGACGATTGCTCTAGGGATTATTGATTAACATTGACAAGTTACCCCCATCTTGTTTAATGGTAAACAAGATGAGAGGGATGGAACAAGGATCAAGACCAGAAGCAAAAGAACCACAGCCAGACTGCGAAGCACAGCAGAATCGAGCACTACGACTAGCACGATGGGCGGTGCAAGCAATGTGTAGCCTGCTTGGGCGCAAGAAGGAAAAGCGCAAGCAAATGCCCGAGCCTTCCCCTGAGGCGGTAAAGCGCGCCCTACGCGGGAGGGTCAAAAATCTAGCTGATAATGCGGTTAGGCAAGATTCAAACTCGCCAGAAGAGGATATTCAATACCCGTATATCAATCTCGATGACTCGCTCTATCGGTACCCTTTCCCGGCGGAATTGCTTCCGGGACTAAAGCAATCGGAAACAACTCGCGAAGAGATGGAGGAGCGAAGAGATGCTTGGAGTGATTTGTATTTTCATTTAATCGATCAGCTCGGAACCCTCAAAGCGATGACTTTGGCATACGAGGAGCGCACCACCAAGAAAATATCAAAAAGTGAATATGATTTGCTTGAAGAAAAGTATCAAGATTTGCTAAAAGTCTGCACCTTCGTCCTTGAAGAGCGAGATCATCTCGACAAGCTCATTCACACAGACCGCTACGTACCTCATGCGCGTTGGAGTGCAGATAGTATTTTTGCTTGAACAAACCAAGCTCCAAAACCTGACGAATGGCAACCTTATACCCCTCAGGCATGTTGAGCTTATTGACCTCATCCGGAGAAACAAGTATCAATTCTTTATGTTCGTGACTAAAGTGCGGTGTTGCGCCCTCGACCGCTTTCGCAAAATATGTAACCACAAAAACGTGACGATACGGAAAAATTGTGTACACCCAATTGTGAACATTCATCCCAACTGATATATCAATGTTCAATTCTTCATGAACTTCACGTTGTACGCACACTGTTGGACTTTCCTCAAGATCTAATTTTCCTCCCGGCAGCTCCCATTCATTACGCTCATTTCGCAAGAGCGGAATCTGACCGTTAAGGGAGATAACAGCCTTAACAGAAACTGGCAATTGATATTCAAAATAATCAACACCCCGCTTAACCAAATAAGGCTGGGCGAGCGACTTAACTTCAATCATTTCCTTTTGATCTATCATACGCACATTGTACGGTATAGTGTCTCTATCCACAAGAATTAGCCTAACAAATAATTGATATATCTGTACTCGTTTCTTGTACCTTATTGTTAAATACACACTAACTATGCTACACTCTACGTACAGCCTCAGGCTGCCTGCAGAAATAATAAAGGAGGTATATATGCGAGCCAAGCAACAAGAGATTATCGCCGCCCTCGGTGTCGAACCTACCATCCAACCAATTGAAGAGATTGAGAAGCGTAGTAAATTTCTAGCTGACTATCTGGGGCAAACTGGTCTTAAGGGTTTTGTATTGGGGATTTCTGGCGGTCAGGATTCACTACTCGCAGGAATTTTAGCACAGCGCGCCATCAATCTGAGACGTCAAAGCGGACAAAACTGCTGCCTCCACACTATGCTACTACCCTACGGTGATCAACATGACCGCGCGGATGCTGAGCTAGCTATTGAGACTATTAAGTCTTACGGCGAATCAAGCGTCATAGAACACGACATTGATATAAAACCTAGCGTCGATGCACTTGTCACCTCTCTACGTAACGATGGTCAAGAAATTAGTGATTTTAATAAAGGCAACATCAAGGCTCGTAGCCGTATGATGACACAGTATGCTATTGCCGGTGTATATGGGTTATTGGCGGTTGGCACTGATCATGCCGCCGAATCAGTCATGGGATTTTCCACCAAGTTTGGCGATGGTGCCGCCGACATTATGCCGCTATATGGCCTGAACAAACGTCAAGGCCGGGCCATGCTGAATGCACTACACGTTCCCGAACGCCTCCTCTGTAAAGTGCCGACTGCTGATTTATTAGATGATCACCCTGCTCAACCTGATGAAGTAGAGCTGGGCCTAAGCTATGACGATATTGATGATTATCTCGAGGGCAAAGAAGTTGACTCCAAGATTGCTGAGAAGATAGAGGAACGCTACGACAAGACTCAACACAAACGAAACCTACCGGTAGCATATAGGAGTAGTCAGTAAATCTGCCTTGGCAAACTAGCTACTTCAGGGTACTATATACTGTATGAAATACACGAAACCATACGTTCCACCGACGCTAACCGTTGACGCCGTGATATTTCAGATTAATAGTGGCGCACTGGAAGTCCTGCTGATAAAACGCCCCAACGAACCGTTCAAGGGTGAATGGGCGCTACCCGGCGGATACAACGCCAAGGGCGAGACCACGACAGCCGCACTGAGACGTATCGTTGCCCAAAAAACGGGCGTGGATGTTGAGAATGACTTGAGCTACATTGAGCAACTCTACACCTTTGACACAGTTGACCGTGACCCACGAGGACATGCTGTATCGGTGACATACCTCGGGTGTGGGCGTACTATACCGCTCGACGAGGCGAAGTCACACGCGACATTTTTTGATGTACGCAATCTACCGCCACTGGCTTATGATCACGCCAGCATTATTGAATACGCCAGAGAGCGACTGATCGCCAAGCTTACCTATACCAATGCCGTGTCGGCGTTTCTGGAGCGGCGTTTTACCCTGACCCAACTACAGAACGCCTACGAAATTATTGTTGATCGTGAATTTGATAAGCGTAATTTTCGCAAAAAATTCCTCAGCCTCAACCTCATTCATGAAACCAACGAGTTATGGCGTGACGGCGCACATCGTCCAGCAAAACTATACGAGTTTAATTCCCAAAACCTCGAGACGTTATCGCGAAGTTTCGACTAGTGAATAGTAGCCAGGTAGAGTAGGGTAATAATTTCATAGTATTTTACTAATTAG
>CAUVPF010000018.1:0-10315 GCA_963553645.1 uncultured Candidatus Saccharibacteria bacterium
TCAAGAGTACGACCTGGTGGTGAGCGCTGCAAACCGTGCTGAGATGTGGCGGATCAACCAGGAGCCAGAAGTTGACCTGGCGGAGATTGAAGGGTTTATCTCACATATCAAAAAGGCAAAGATTAAGAAGCTCGTCCTGATTTCAACAGTCGGTGTTTATAAAAATCCAAATGGTGCTAACGAAGATACGCCCATTGAAACCGAAGGGCTTTTGCCATACGGAGTTAATAGGTATTATCTTGAGCAATTCTGCCAGGAGAACTTTGATACAACAATTGTTCGCCTGCCGGGTTTATTTGGCGACGGGCTGAAGAAAAATGTTATTTATGATCTCATGAACAATAACATGGTTGAAAAAATACATGCTGATGGTATGTATCAGTACTATAATCTCGCCAATATTTGGCGCGACATAACCATTGCCTTAGAGAATAATCTGCCACTGGTTAATTTTGCGACGCCACCAGTCAGCACGCGGGAAGTTGCCAAGGTTGCCTTTGGTATAGAGTTTACCAACATACCAGAAGGAGTAACGCCCGCCTATTGGGATATGCATAGTAAATATGCCGAGGTGTATGGCGGCGAGGGCAATTATCTATACACAAAAGCAGATGAGCTGGCTGGTATCAAGGAGTTTGTTGCAAAAAATAAGTAATCATGGTATAATGCGGTCATGAGTTCGAAGGAGTCAATGAAGCTTGCCGTCTCGAATATTGCCTTTGGTGAAGATCAACAAGCAGCACTGAAGTGTGTGTCGCAGAGTGGTGTTGACGGTCTTGTGGTTGCGCCGACGATTATTTGGCCAAGCTTACCAGAGATTGCCAATCTATCTGGACAGGAGCTTAAAGATCGACTTGGGACTTTGAAGTGGAAAGCTGGAGAATATCGCAAAAAGCTTGGGGATTTCGGTCTAGCGTGTGTTGGGCTGCAATCTTTGACATACGGGGTTGGAGAGAATGCGAAGATTTTCGGTACTGAAGAAGAGGGTAAAAATCTGGCAGAACACCTAAAGAGACTAACCGACCTTGCCGGGTCACTCGGTGCAGACTCGATGTCATTTGGTTCACCGGGACTGCGTAACCCAGGAGAGCTTAGTGGCGAGCAGGCTATGGAGAGAGCGGCTGAACTGTTTGGCAGAGTTGCTATTGCGGCCCATGATAACAATACGCAGATAGCATTTGAGCCGCTATCAGGCTATGGCAACAAGTTCGTGGAAAACCTAAACCAAGCCAGGAAACTGGCTGATCGCATCGACCATCCGGGGTTTGGAATTCATCCTGATACAGCAGCGATGCATGGTGCTGGGGACGTCCCAAGTGATTTGGCTTCGCTGATTCGTAACCATAGAGATAGTGTACGCGGTATTGATGCTAGTGCTCCGGAGCTGAAGCGGCTTTCAGTTGCACCGGAGGTTCCCCAGGGAGGCTATATGGATGCCCTCAGAGAGGCTAATTATGATGGCTGGGTATCAATCGAAATGAGAGGTCCTTTGAACCCGGAGGTTCTTAAGGAGGAGATCAAAATCTTCAAAAAGCAATGTGGTCTCGCGGTATAGCCCATAGGATAAATAGTGGTATAATCACCATATGAAACTAGCTATATCGAATATCGCATGGACAAATGAAGAAGAAGCAGACGTTGCCGCAAAGCTGCGGGAGCTTGGCGTGCGCTACGTCGAGATTGCACCGACGAAGCGTTGGGATGATCCGACCAAAGCAACTCCTGAGCAAATTAACGAGTATGTCGAGTGGTGGAGGGGATATGGCATTGAGATTGTGGCCTTTCAGTCGATGCTGTTCGCACGCCCTGACCTAAAGCTGTTTGAATCAAGCGAACTTCGTGACGAAATGCAGCACTATATGGCTGACTTTTTGCGGTTAGCTGGGGATATGGGTGCTGGTCGGCTGGTATTTGGTTCACCAAAGAATCGACAGCGCGGTGCGATGTCGGTAGAAGAGGCGGACAGCATCGCAAGCCGTTTCTTTGCCGAGCTCGGTGATGTCGCTAAGCAACATAATACCATGCTCTGTATCGAACCAAACGCTCCCCAATACAATTGTGACTACGTGACAACGGCAGATGAAGGCGCACGGCTGATTCGGACGATTAACTCGGAGGGGATTGGCCTGCATCTTGATACGGCGTGTATGGTGCTGGCTGGCGATGACATCGGTGAGTCGATACGAAATAATGGCGATATCTTGAAGCATTTTCACGTTAGCGCTCCGATGCTTGATCGGGTTTATGATCGCGACGACGTTGACTATCGCGCTGCAGCTGATGCGCTAAAATACATTGGCTATAAGGGCGTTGTGTCAATCGAAATGCGTCCGGGTGAGCAGGGTGAAAACGTGAAGCGTGTACAAGACGCGGTGTCGTTCGTACAAAGCGTTTTTGAAGGGTAGAAAACAGACTCATTATTGACAAATCAAACTTATGTGCTAGAATGATAGTATGACTGAAGTTAAGAGACCTTCTATAGAAGGAGCACCGGTTGTTATAGTGACGGGAACAAAATATGATTCTAAGGATCTCCGTTACGACCTCGCACGCACGACTGTAAAGAGATGTGTCAAAGACCATGAGCTGCCATGCGTTGTGGTTGATGCGTCGCCTGATCCGCGTATTGCAAAGGACCTCGGTCAGCTTGGGGCTGCCGTAGTATGTGTTAAACCAGAAGAAGGAGGAATTCCCAAGCAGCGACAGATTGGTGCGGGGTATGTGCTAGATCAAGGTGGAAATAAAATTATTACCTCCGAGCCAGAAAAGTCGTCGATGCCGAAGTTTGCAGAAGAGATTAGTAGGATGCTGGATGAGTTTTCAGTCGTCGTTATTGGGCGGACAGAGCGTTCAAAAGAATCAATGCCGCCATTCCAGCGGCGTACCGAAGAATTGATTGGCTGGTTATTCGAGCATATACTAGGGATACCGGCAGATTCACTTGCTGGTCCACGGGGCTATAATCGTCAAGGGATGCAGCACCTATTAGATTATCCTTCAGATGCACCGGGAATGAACAACTGGCTATATATGTACATACTGTTCTGGCGGCAATGGCTAATGGAGAGCGTGTCGGTGAAATTAAGGTCGACCTGATGTATCCAAAGTCAATGGTTGAGCAGGAAACGGATAATCTAGACTTTGACCAAAAGCGCTACGAACAAGCTAGAATGCAGGCCCACATATTACTAGGAAAGAAGTCTGAGGCTCCTCAGCACTATGAAGCCGAGATACAGCGCATCAAATTGCTGAGTGAGCTTGATGCCGAGAAGGCTGTTCTGCGCGATATGATACTAGATATGATACTAAAAGAGCTTACATTAATGCCTAAAAAACCAACGATTGAGCGGATACAGCAGTTCTTTGGTAGGGTAGAAGCTATAGCGATGTTATTTGGCTACGAGGGCGGTGTTGACGCTGACAGGTCCCGCTAGTGGCTCATTGGTGATATAGGTGCGGGATCCTCTAAAGAATAGGTGGTGTTTGTGTGCCTAACTCGGTATACTATATAGTATGATAGCTGTAATTATTGCCGGTGGTTCAGGCACGCGTCTCTGGCCACTCTCAACTTCCACTCAACCAAAACAACTTTTGGCGTTAACTAGTGAACGCACCATGGTCCAACAAGCCTATGACCGGGCCAGAAAGCTCGGTGATACCATTTATGTGGTGACCGAGGCTAGTCATGCTAGGGCGCTACGGACGCAGCTGCCAGAGCTGCCGGACGAGGCCTTTTTGATCGAGCCGGGACGGCGGGGGACGGCGCACTGTATTGTATTGGCCCTGGATTATATCAATCGCCACCATGACCGGACTGAGCCGATTGCTTTTATTCACTCTGATCATAATGTGCGTGACACCCAAGGGTTTGCCCACTCGTTTGATATAGCAGCGTGCATTTCTCGCGAGCGTGGTTGTATTACGCTTATTGGCATTGAGCCGACCTTCCCGTCGACTGGCTTTGGTTATATTCAGCGCGATGGGGTGATTGATGTTCAAGCGGGCGTCTATAATGTCGAGTCGTTCAAGGAAAAACCTGATTACGAGACGGCGAAACGGTATGTCGAGTCGGGAAATTATTTGTGGAATTGTGGCTACTTTGTTGGCTCAGTTGACGTGTTTAGGAATGAAATGCAGCGGAGTGCTCCAGATCTGTGGTCAAATTACCAGACGTTAGCGTCAATTGCTGACTTTGGTAGCGAGGCTTACAATCACGCATACCTGGCGCTAGATAATCAAGTCATCGACATTGCCCTGATCGAAAAAGCCCATCAGCTGGCTATGGTGTCGGCCAGCTTTGACTGGATGGATATCGGTAACTTCAAGGATCTACATGATGCGGTCGCCAAGGACGAGGCGGGTAATTACGCATATGGTGACAACATTCATGCTGTCGACGTCGCTAATACCTATATTCGCAATGAGCAGCCAGACAAGCCGGTGGCGGTGATCGGCCTTGACAATGTAGTGGTGGTCAACACGCCAGACGGTGTGCTAGTGGCACGGCGGGATGTGGCCGCCAAGTGTGGTGACATCGCGAAGCAGTTGCAAAAATAACCCAGCAGCCGAGCCGCGACCTAACAGGCTATGGTTACAAATGTAAGTACCTAGTGTGGATAAGCCAGGATCATCCGCTATGAGTTGGGTTCCTTGCGGCCATACTGCTCATACACCGCCAGCGTCTGCTCGGCCATTCGCTGCCACGAGAAGGTTTTGACGTGCTGCTTACCCTTCTTGATGAGCTCGCGGCGTCGCTTCTCGTCAGTCAGAAGTTCGTCAATTGCCCGCGCCATGTCCTCGACGCTATATGGGTCAAAGTAGTGGGCTGCCTCGCCATGCGTTTCTGGCAGACACGTGGCGGTGCTCGAGGCGACCGGCGCGCCGTGTAGCATGGCTTCGAGACCCGGTAGGCCAAAGCCCTCGCTCAGCGACGGGAAGCAATACACGGCCGTATGCTCGTACATCCAGCGCAGTTGCTCGTCCGACACAAAACCGGTGAAGACGACATTTGTAATACCGCGTTCGGTAACGTATGCCTCATGGCGAGCGTAGTTACCATCCTTTTTGCCAGCCAGCGCCAGTGTCAGCTCGGGGTGCTTTTGTTGCAATAATGCAAATGCGTCAATTAGCCGCCGCAGATTTTTATGTGGTGTCGGCCGGCCAACATACATGATGAACTGTTTGCCAACCAGCTCTTTGACCGGATCATTGCCCTTTGGTAGCTCGTCGGCGGATTCAAGTGTCACGGTAATCTTGTTTGGACTGACCCCAGTAAAATCCACTAAATCACGCTTCACAAATTCAGAAATAGTGATGATATGAGCCGATTTTCGGGCGACTTTTTTGTTGACCCATTTATAAATTTGCTGCTTCACCCAAAAGACCACCGGGTTTTTGTCGGGGTTGTTAAACCGCACGGTGGTGAGGTCTTGCATGGTGGTGACGACCGGGCTGGCGTGATACCACACGGGCTGCTGAACCATTGCAAAATGCACGAGATCTGGGCGTAGCTCCTCCAGCTGTTTTTTAAAGCCATGTTGCTCGGCGAATGAAAATTCAGCAAATGGACAGGCGACTTTTTGAAAGCGCGGGTTATCGGCCCGCCAGCTGTCCATGTCCTTTGGCTTGAGCAAAATAATGTAGTCATTCTTGTTGTCAATTTTTTGTAAATAGTGAATCAGCCGTTCGACGTAACGGCCGGTGCTCGTCCGTAGCGTCCGAGTATCAATGGCGATGCGCATGAGCGCCCCTCCTTTCGTTGGTTACAATTTTCTTGATGGCAGCCGCAAAGGCATGTTCAGCAAATGGTTTAGCGGAGGCGGCGATAGCTCGCGGCGAGATCTGTTGACCAGGCAGTGTCTGGAGCGTTGCTACTAAGCTCTCAACGGTTTGTTCGGCGAAAAACCAACCGTTTTTACCAGGGCTAATATAATCCAGCGCGCCACCGGCCTGGTACGCTACCACCGGTAGTCCAGCGGCCAAGGCTTCAACTGGTGCGACGCCAAAATCTTCGTGGGCGGTAAATAGGAATAGGTCGGCCTGCTGAATGGCGGCAGCCCGGGCCTCGTCACTGACGTAGCCAAGAAAGTGCGTCGAGTCACCCGCCAGCTTCTCCAGCCGCTCGCGATCAGGCCCATCGCCCATAATGTCCAGCGGCCAACCAAGCTGCTGGCAGGCCTGAATTACCAAGTCCAGCCGCTTCATCGGTACCAGGCGTCCCCACACTACGCAGCGCGGTCGGGCAGGTAGCGTGACGGAGCGCGGCCTGGTTTTTGCGAGCGCCATAAAGCTGGTTGTTTGCACCGGTGGAAAGACGACGATGCTGTCTCGGCCATAAAATTGCTTGATATCAGCTTGAATGGCGGTGGAATTAGCCAAGAAAACATCAACGTGCTGGGCTGCCTGATAGTCACGCCGCCTGAGAGGTCGGACCAGCAGCCGCAGGCCCAGTCGTGCCAGCCACCGCGGCCGAAAACTCGGTCGACGCAGGTATTCCTGATAGTGCCGCCAATAAAAATGCGTCGGTGTGTGACAATAGCAGATATGTCGTTGATCGGGGCGGGTGGTTCGGATAAACTTGGCCTCGCCGTTACCAGAGCTGGAAATGATAATATCAAATTGCTCGAGATCCAGCCGCGCGAACCACCGCTGCCTGAGCACTGGCAGTAGTCGCCTGAGCTGGGCAAATGGCCAATGCTGTAAATAACCGGTCACCACCTTGTGATCAAGTTTTTGTCGCCACGTTCGGGAGCAATATGAGGTATAAATCGGAGCGTCAGGATAGAGCTGGTGTAGCGCCAGGACAACTTGCTCGGCGCCACCGCCATACAACCAGTCATGAATGATCGCGATGGTCGGCTGGGTGCGCATCAAGACTCCTTCTTAAAGATGACCAGGCAGGTCTTGAGAAGAATGGTGATATCCAGCCACAAACTCCAGTTTTGCACATAATAGAGATCCAGTCGCCGCCGCTCTTCAAAGCCGATACTGCGCCGTCCCGACACAACCGCTAGGCCAGTCAGGCCAGACTTGACCGTCAGCAGCGTGTGCTTTTTCTCGTAATTACTCAGCTCGTGCGGCACCAGCGCCCGCGGCCCAACGAGGCTAATATCACCCTTGATAACATTAAATAACTGCGGCAGCTCGTCGAGGCTAAATCGGCGAATGAAACGACCGACCGGTGTGACGCGAAAGTCGTGGTTGAGCTTGTCGCCGTTCTGACGATATTCGTCGATCAGCTCCGGTTTGCCAATCATCGTGAACACTTCCTCGTCGGTCTTGCCGTCAAACTTGGCGTAGTGCGAGCGAAACTTATACACCTTGAACGGGCGATTAAACTGAGTCAAGCGTCGCCGCTGCTGCCCATGCATCAGGATGGGGCCGCGCGGGTCACCGAGCTTAACAGCGATTGCCACCAGCAGCATAATCGGCGAGGTAATGATGATGCCAATGGTCGCGCCGATGAGATCCATCAGTCGTTTGACCACGCGTCCGTAGCCGGTGGCTAGCGGCGTTGGGTGAATGTATGCCAGCGGCACGGAATTGATAATCTCGACCGTATGGCGTGCGGTCATCAGGCCGTCGAGGGCTGGTGCTTGATAAAAATCGAGATAGTGCTGCTCGGCCAAGTTATAATGTGCTTCGCTGCGGGCGGTGTCGGTTTGGATAATGGCGTCAATCTTATCACGAGTCAAGGCCGATGCCAGTGTTGAGCGCCGCAAACCCTTGAGTCGCGGCGGGATGAGTTCATCTTTGGAGACGATGGCACTGAGATGAAAGCCGGTTGACGGGTGGGCGCTGATAAACTCGGCCAGCGTCCGCGTTGATTCGGCGTTGCCGACCAGCGCCACGCGCTTGATACCGATGTTTTTGCGCAGCAGATGCAGTCGGACGATATTGGCCACGCTACGCAGGACGAGTAAGATGACAAAGCTGATGATTAGCGCATAAATCACCACCATCTTAGCCGGAAAGAGCGGTGTATTACTAAAGAAACTAAAGGAAATCATCATCATGATGCCGCAAACTGCCGCCATACCAAGTCGCCAAAACTCCCGCAGCGGATGAACGTAGTGTTCACGGTCATATAGCCCAAAAAATGAGAACAAGATAACCCAAAGTGGTAACATCAGCATAATCGACGTGATAAACTCCAGCGCCCCGATTTGTACGTGGAAGGGTCGGGTATCGAGTGATACGCGCATGATGTATGCGGCCGTGAATGCGCCAACTAGCGCCAGCACGTCTAGCCCAATCAACACCAACTTGAAATAAAAATCAGAATTCTTCCTCATGACCTTTGGGGTGATTATACAAGAAAATACCAATCCATGCAAAACAATGCACCGAATTGATCAGACTACCAAAGAACCAGAAGTGGATGGCGATGGCTGTTGTGAGCAGCAAGACAAGTCGTCCCCACTGCCTTGATAGTTGTTGGCTACTGCGCCATAGCGCGATGGCGAGCAGTACTAGTAGCGGTAGTATACCGACAATACCGATGTTACTCAGTAGCAGAACGTAGAAAATATACACCGTATGATCGGTTGATACTGGCTGGTGTAGCTGGTGTTGGATGAAACTGCCGAGGTTGCCAAGTCCAGTGCCAAAGAGTATGGTGCGTGGACTTGCTGCCCAGGCATGGAGTGCTAGTCGAGCGGCGTTGAGTCGGTCATCGGCCGAGGCGGCAACAAAACCCGATGGCTGGAAATTAGCTGGTGGTGTGGGCTGGTTTGGTTGGGCGGCGGGTGGTGCATCTGGTGCTGTAGTCTCGCTGGCTGGCGGTACTTGTGGTGAGGGTGGGTTGCCCGGCGTTGGGAGGGTATTTTTTTGCGGTAATGTGATGCGGCCGAGCGACAGCTGGTCAAGCATGCTCACCGCGGTATTATAGGCAATGTGCGGCGTGTCGTGATAGCGAATCACCGCTGAGACTAGTAGTAGGGTACATCCAACCACAAACCCGGCTATGATGATGCTGAGTTGACGCCACGCGTCACGATGAGATGTCTGCACCGTGTCAGTGGCATCCCCTCTTTTTCTGTGTCGCTGCCAGCAGCGGACGATACCATACACGATGCCCGCACCGATGATTGCGATAAACGCACCGCGTGAGAACGTCAAGCTGATCGCCACGCTGCTACCAAAAACGCTCCAGCCTGCCAGTCGCCGCCTCTCTCGCGAGCATAGTCCGACGAACAGGGCTGGTAATAAGCTACTTGCTAAAAATTGTGGCTCAGCGGCAAGCAGATTGATCCTGACAAAGCCAAACACGCCGGCGTGACAACCCGAGCAGAGCGTACCGAACGCTGTTGGTTCAATGTGGGCGATGATAAGCTGCAGCACCGCTAACACACCGAACACAATGCCGCTCCACAGGCCAATTGTCATGAGGCGGCGCTGATCACTCGTCGATAATGCCCGGTACATCAGGGCGGCACACGCCGCGGTCAGCAGTAGTAGCAAGAGCGATGCCGTATATAATGCGGTACGCGCTCGGACATAGGATAATAACAGCCCAACGATACTAGTGATAGCCAGCATGCCAATGCCGAGCCACCACCATCGCCCGCGAGGCCACAGTCGCTGGCGCACCATTATACCGAGACCGTAGCTAACTATGCCGATCACCGCCACTTGATATAGTCCGATGCGAAACGACGGAAAATCGAGCATCGCCAGGCTGATGCTCGGCTGTAGTGACAGTGCGCCGCCAAACAGCACGGCGGCCAGTAGCCACACATATATCGTTGATGGTATTCGCTTCACCTCTTTAGTATAGCGCAAATAACTCGGGCAGGTTATACTAAAGGCATGCAGCCAACAAAAAAGCAAAAAATACTGCTAGATTTCATCGATGGCTTTATCAAGGGTAATGGCTATAGCCCGACGCTGCGGGAAATTATGCAGGCACTGGGGTATAAGTCGGTCTCAACGGTGGCGAAGCATGTCGATAACCTGGTGGCGGCCGGGATGTTAGATAAGCGCGACGGCGAGGTGCGGTCGCTGGTGTTATGCCAGGCGGAAAAAGAGGCTTGGTGGCAAAACTTGGTGAAGGAGATTAAGCAGCGGGAAGCGGCGGATGATGAGAAATCGCGCTCGGAAGCGGAGGTTTTGAAAAAAGCCCTGGAAATTGTCCGCCGGTAACTTTACAACTGATTGAAAACTCGCTATAATACGACACGTATTCCGGGGTAGCTCAGCGGTAGAGCGGTTGGCTGTTAACCAATAGGCCGCGGGTTCGAACCCCGCCCCCGGAGCCAAGAAAAGACACTTCTACGGAGGTGTTTTTTCTTTTTTCCTTGAAATACGATTCGGT
>CAUVPF010000019.1:0-10315 GCA_963553645.1 uncultured Candidatus Saccharibacteria bacterium
ATTTAATATATGGACCACCTCTTTTATTGCTCAACCAGCGTAAACGGCGTCGATTCGCCAATCCGCACCACGGTCTCGCCCACTGCACCCTGGCGAATTAGCTCGTGAGTGATACCCATTTTTCGCATGATGTCACGCAGGCGATTGACTGATTCAAACTGATCAAAGTTAGTGCGGCGAGCAAACTTTTCAATTTTAGCGCCGTGGATGATGAAACTAACCGCATCTTCATCGTTGACATTGTCAGACTCCGCGCCAACCACCCGCTCTACCGTCCAGGCATCAGATGCTGCTTGCGCATCCAAAGTAATGACTGGCAACTCATCGCCTTCTTCTTCAATCAGCTCAGCTTCCCGCGCTCGATAGTCCGTAACCTCACGACGCAGTAGGCGCAGCAGCTCAGTCACGCCAGCATGCGTTTGTGAGGAAATTGCCACCACTGGCGAGCCGTTCGCTACGTTTTGTAGCGCCGTCGACTGCATAGCAATAATCTCATCATCCAGCCCTTCACATTTCGTCAAAGCGATGATTTCTGGACGTGCCGCTAGTTCCTCGGAATATTTTTCCAGCTCGCGGCGAATGGTTTGATATTTTTCCGCCGGGTCGTCACTATACGCATCAATCATGTGCAGCAACACCGCCGTCCGCTCAACATGTCGCAGGAACTGGTCACCCAAGCCCTTACCTTCCGAGGCACCTTCAATCAGTCCTGGAATATCAGCGATCAGAATTGACCCATCATCAACATCCGCTACGCCCAAATTTGGTGTCAACGTCGTAAATTCATAATTAGCAATCTCCGGGCGAGCATTAGAAACCACGCTCAGGAACGTCGATTTGCCAGCATTCGGAAAGCCAACCAAACCAACGTCGGCCAATAATTTTAGCTCCAGCTCTGCCTCAAACTCTTCACCCGCCTCACCAAGTTCAGCCATCTTCGGCGCTTGGCGGGTGCTGGACGTAAAATGTGCGTTACCAAAGCCACCGTCACCGCCGCGGGCAACGACTGCCTGCTGCCGGTCTGCCGTCAAGTCTGCCACCACCTTGCCGTCGCGTTTAACCAACGTACCCATCGGCACTTTGACGACCAGCGGCGAACCGCTTTTGCCACGCTTGTTACGCTTACTGCCGTCACTGCCATTCTCTGCTTTTAGTTCTGGCTTGTAGCGAAAATTCAGCAGTGTGTTAAGGTCTTTGGTCGCCAAAAACACCACATCACCACCACGTCCGCCGTCGCCGCCATCAGGACCACCCTTATCAACATATTTCTCATGCCGAAAACTGACCGCGCCATTACCGCCCTTGCCAGCTCGCACTAACACTTTCGCTGTATCTACAAACATAATTTCAGTATACCAAAAAGCGCCCCCGAGAGATAGCGGCGGCGCTTCATTAGCTTAGAGTATTCTAGTGGATAAAGTTATACCGACCAACCTCAGACATCGGAATTGTTCGATGTGTTACAACATTATATCCAGCATAATTCATATCGCTGACATAAATTGTGCCGCCTTCAATCCGCTCAACCATACCAACGTGGCCAAGACCGCCGCCACCCCATGTTGTCTGGAATATCGCCCCTGGTGCCGGTGTATGATTTACGACAAAACCTGCCGACCGAGCACTTGCTGCCCACGACGTTGCGTTGCCCCAGAAGCTACCAATTGGACGGCCAAGTGCTGCTCGCCGCTCATACACATACCATGTACAGTTACCGAGAGCGTACCGATTACCAACTGACGCCCGAGCATAGCCGTAGCTTACACCACCAACTGCACCGCCTGTTTGCCCTGCGCTACGACCGCGACGACCCGAGCGTGGCGCCACATAGCCTGGTTGTTCATTCTCTGGCAACACACCGCCTGGCAAGACAATCCGCGTATCTTTAGCTAGGGCCGCACCGCTTGCTAGGTCATTATATAATGCCACTCGCTCAGGGTTTGCTTTATATTTTTCTGCCAATTTTTCGATAGTATCACCGTCCTTAACGGTATAAACCACACCGTCAACCATCGGAACGGTCAACGTTTTACCAGCTTCAACCGCATCAGATGTTGTATTGTTTGCCCAGCGGACTGTCTGCGCTGTTACATTAAACTTCTTAGCAATAGAGTCCATTGTGTCACCCTGTTTGGTAACGTAGGTCTTGATGCCGCGCTGAGCGGACTTTTCT
Source organism: uncultured Candidatus Saccharibacteria bacterium (assembly GCA_963553645.1). Classification (GTDB taxonomy): domain Bacteria; phylum Patescibacteriota; class Saccharimonadia; order Saccharimonadales; family Saccharimonadaceae; genus Nanosynbacter. Next base: position 2,174 of record CAUVPF010000019.1, read on the forward strand.
GGCTGGATAATCTGCGGTTTAGAGATAACCTCAGTATCGCCCTGGGCCAACTCCTTCTTGATCGATAGCGTTGCCGTTGCCTCACGTAAATCACCGGCGGTCGGCAGATTAACCGTCTCAGCGAGATCGGTCACTGCGTTAGCGGCTGCTAGCTGGTCTACTGAGACCTTATTTGTCTCATGTGCCGTACCAGTAGACGGTGCAACTGGCTGAGAGGCCGAGACTGAACCCTGTTGGCTAGCAATGCCACCCGTCTGGTAGCTCAGTGCCAGGAATGAAATAACTAATAGAAAAATCCCACCATACGCAGATACTGCGCTTAACTTGAGTTTTTTGCCCCGATGGGCAGATGCTTGGTTACGAATAACGCTTCTCCCGTGCCAATGTCTCCATCAACACTAACTACCATAATAAGTCTTTCTTCTCGCACAAGAACGGGATGCATTGTCGACCTAATAATTAGTTGATATTGCTAAACGATTAGTTTTCCGCATCCGTGCGACCGTTCTGGTAGGCTCGCGCGCTTACACGGCGTATACCTTGTATGAGCGCAAGCTTGTTGTTATTATACGCGATCACTTCATTGCTTGTCAATGTTTCACTTTGTAATACACCTCTCCCTTTAGCATATACACCAGCCCAACAACAAAACTCAAAATAACTGCATGCGGCACTACCGCAGACATCGCCATCATTATAGCAAAGAGAATGGCGGCATGAACAATATACATCAGGGTCGTCACCAGCACGAACGCACCTATGAGCGCAAGCGGTACTCGCACCATCAAGGTCAAGCCAATGCTGCGGCAACGCAGCCCCCGCTTCTGCTTGATTTTCTCCGCCTCAGATAGTTGATCGGCTGAACGTGGCTGCCAGTATGACGCCTTGGGCATTGCAATAATCTTCCACAACCACAGTGAACCAATAGTCGTACATACCACCATAAATAAAATAGCTGGGAGCGAACCATTAAAAGCAAGTATAGCGCCAAGCGCCCCGTGAGCTGCTTCTCGAAATGCCGAACTAAATGGGCCAACTTGCGAGATATAGAGCAGCGCCAATACAATGAACTGCACCAGCGGATACACCACAGTCATGGCGAGTGCAGCGATGCGCTGCTGATACTGATCCGTTCGGCGGGACTGCTTGAAGACAATGAGGCCTTGGATAAAGAGTGAGGCAATAGCCGCACTGACAATAATCAAAGCCAATGGCATATGAACATTGATAAAATATACCGGCAGCAAGCAGCTAACTATTGCCGCCGAGAGAACAAGTATCGCTGCCTCAACAATAATGATCGTCTCATATCGAACGTTGCGTCGTGGCGAAGGCACGGTGGCCTGCGTCTTCTGTTTACCCTGGGTAGATGCCGTCTTTGTCATATAGTATCTGCTCCTATTCTTTAACGGGTATCTCGCTATCCATTATACCAAATGTCTTTTTTCATTATGGGGGCGATAAAAAATAGCCCGTGGCTAAAGGCGAACGAGCTGACGCTGATTCAAATGGGACGAAGTATCTTTGTGTCATTGGTGACCTCACGGAGAATCGAACTCCGATTGCCAGGATGAAAACCTGGTGTCCTAACCGTTAGACGATGAGGCCATCAAACAGGTCGTATTGTAGCAGATCGATAACATTCTGTCTAGCGGTCCATCTATAGAAAAATTGACTTTTTCGTCATTTTGGTGTATTCTACCTAGAGTTATAAGGATAAAGGAGGAAGTTATGCGAAATTTGTCATCACTGTTCCGCTCGCTGTCACTGCGCCACTATGCGGTTTTAGCAATGGTTGCGGTTGCAACAGTAGTACCAACTACGTTGTGGGCACTGGATTCCGATCGTTCGACTAATACCAATGCACAAACACCGACAAATACGAAATCTACGCCAGTTTACAGCTGTAATGCGCTTAATGTTGATCAGTTCTCGGCTAACAATTTCAAGTTTTCGGTTAAATATGCCGCTCGTGATGGCGCAACGTATAAAACAACAGTTTATAAAGTCTACGATGCTAACGGTAAAGAAGTGTACCGAACCGGCAATGAGTTCAAGGGTTTCGAACCAGGCACGTACACGATCAAGGCCTTTATCGTCGTTGACGTAAATGGCAAAGAAGAGACGGTAACGAGCGATGCCTGTACTAAACAAGCTACAATCCCTGGCGAAACTCCGACTCCAACACCAAAGCCAACTCCGGGCCCAAAGCCAGTTGACCCAAAGCCCGAACCGACTCCGGATAAACCACCAAAAATTACCCTAGCACTTGCCGTCAAGACTACTATTGATGGCGCACAGCATAAAACAGTTGCTGTCAATGAAACCTTCACGTACCAAGTAACTGTTACCAACACGGGGACAGCCACTATGCATGACTCGTATATTACTAATACTGCACCACAGGGCGTAACCTACCTAAAGGCATCTGCTGGCACAATTCAAAATAATACATGGCAGGCACTCATCAGTGAACTTAAGCCGAATGAATCAAAAACGTTTACTGTTGACGCCATTATTAAACAGTATGTCACAGGCATATTGACCAGCACAACTTGTGTCAAGAGCGAACAGATTCCGCTTAAGGACTACCGTAATTGTAGTGGCGCCACCGTTAATCTCAGCAAGCCTCAGACCCCAGCCCCGCAGCCACAGCCAGCACCACAGCCAACACCAACTACCCCGAAACAACCAGCACCAACTCAACCGACAAATCCAACACAGCCAACCACACCGACACCTGAGCCAAAAGCACCAGACCAATCAAAGCAGCCGTCGGCCAGCGATAGTCAGCCATCTCCGTCAACCTCAGGTGACACACAAACCACCAACACACCTGCCGCACCAACGGCTGTTGGTGAACTCCCGCGAACCGGTAGCACTACTGACGCACTTGTTGGCGGGCTAGGTCTTGGTGCTCTACTGACTGCTGGAGTTGCCTATCTCATCAGTCGACGTCACGCATAAGCAACAAAACAATCTCGCTTGGATCCCCCCTCACACTCTGAGGGGGATTTCATGGTATAATATTTAGCATGGCAAAGCAGAAGAAAAAACGCTCCAAGAAATACACTGGCGTTGACGCCGCAACAACTCGGCCCAGTGTCACGCGCATCCAGGCAGTCAGCCGCTCATCGGCCGGCCAATGGCTTCACGAACGTAAAAAACTACTACGTGGCATCGGTATCGGCATAGTAGTGGTCATCATCGTCATAGTGCTCATCTTGGGTATTGTTAGTCTATTTCGGTAGTATACTCATGGTTATCAGCGGCTGACTACTTTTTCCTTATCTAGCCCAGCAAGTGGCAGACGAAAACCAAACGTACTACCCTTATTTTCTTTCGATGTAAAAATCATTGACCCACCGTGCTCCAGCACAACCTTGCGCGCCAAAAACAAGCCAACACCCGTGCCGTCAGGACGACGTTTGCGGGCATTTGAGGCACGAAAGAATTTGCCGAACACACCAGACTGTTCAGCTTTTGGCACACCAATGCCCTGATCTTTGACCACAAACACAACCTCCCGATCATCACAGCAAAGCGACACATCAACTGTCGTTTGTTCTCTAGAATAAAAAATCGCATTATCAATCATGTTCATGACAACCTGACGGAGTTTCTCAGCGTCAATTGGTAAGGTCGGAATATTGTCATCGATATGCACCGAAAGGGTGATATCGCGCTGCTTGGCGACAACTCGTAGCAGGGTTACTTCACCCCGCACAATATCGCTGAGGTTGGCCGGTTGGCGATTCATGGTGAATGTCCCAGTCTGCAGCCGAGAGATACTGAGAAAGTCATTAATTAGTTGCACCATACGCTCACTCGAGGAAAAAGCTTCACGAAGAACAGCTTTTTGAGTCGGACGAACTGGGCCAAGATCATCCTGGAGTAGCATGTCAAGATAACCTTTGATGCTGGTTAGTGGTGTCCGCAACTGGTGCGATGCCATGGAAATAAATTCATTCTTTGCCTCGTCTAGCCGCTGCAGCTGCTGGTTGCTTGTCCGTAACTCCTGTGTTGCCGCATCAATACGCTGCTGCAGCTCAGTGTTCAGCTCATTAACCTCCTCCATCGACTGAGCATTTTTAATAGCAATAGCCAGTTCACCACGCACTGCCCGCAATGTCGAAAGGTCGCGCTCGATATAGTTATTTTTCTGACTTTCGCCGATCAGCACAAAACCAACGATATCCTCCTGCAGCGATAGTGTCATGATAATAGCTATCTTTTGCAGCTTCATCGTCCGCCGCAGTTGCTCCGGTAGTGACTCGACAACCGCCACATCAGCGAGCTGTTCAATTTGGTGCTGTGCCGCCAGCTCCTTTAAATCTACCTGCGGCGGGCGGGTATGTCCACGCGATCCAAATATCCGAAAGCGCCCATTATCATACACTGCAAAAATTACTTGGCGAGCCTTAAGAAGTCGCACCAAACATGCTGCTAACCGCGTCGTCAATAGTCGCAGGCCCATCGTATGTAGTAGAATTTGCCCAATCTCATCAATAAAGCCTTCGGTCGTGTAGCCTTGTCGATAAAATAGCTTGTCGGTGAGACGATCGAAAAACTGCTTGGTTGGCTGAAACAGGAAACCTAACAATAATGCCGCTAGCACACCCCAGAATCCCGGCATTCCACCGATGCCGTGACCACTGAATGCACTCACAATCGCTGAAATAGTGTAAGTCATCGTGTAATATACAATTGCTAATAAACTCAATATCATTGCATACGCAATTGTTCGCACCGCCGCATCCTTCAGTCCGAAAAGACGATGCTTCACGATCGTGAGATATGCCAGCGGTATAAAAATAAACGTACTCAATGGACCGGCCCAGATAAGATCATAGCGACCAACAGCTGGCAGCAGTAAATTAAATATTATGCCGACGCCACCGGCAATTCCATATGCATGAAAAATGAGCCGTAGCTGGGAACGCACCAAAAGCGCACTGCGACGACGAGCTTGATAAGCAAGGATCACCAAGGCCACCAAAAATAATGATATGAAATACGCCATGTATGCAAAATAGCCGATAGGGTGAAGGATAACGGTATGCTCACCTACTATTACCCGCGCCGCCAGCCAGTCAACTCGTACCACGATCATCGTAGCAACAATGCCAAATAATACCCAAGCAGTGACTGGCAGGTATTTCACTGTTCGTCGTGAACCAATATGGGCCGCCACCGAGATCATGGCTACCCCGATCAGCGCCGCTCCGATGTAATATATCCTCAGGTATATTAGTGCCGCTGCCAGTACATTCGTCGCTAAAAATGCCGCAATACCCAGTGCCCACAGGGCAATGCCAACCGTCAGTACAAAAAAGAACCGGGTTGCCAGCTGGCGTGGTTGATTAACTACAACCATAATGCCAAATACCAGCGACATTACCCCGGCAATGATCAGCCCCGCTATTTCCATGCCCACTCCCCTATCATGTCTCTAGTGTATCACCAAACTCCGGTCTACGCATAGCATATACTGCATAAACACCATCATCAGGACAATACACATCAACCCGCCAATCACCCAGACCCGCCACCTCCACAAGCCGCTGCATTGTTTCGATTGACCGAGGCTGAATATGTGGCCACTGCACAACATTAAGCGTAAATCCCAGCTGCGGATGCGTATCACGCATATTACCAACCAGCAGTAGCCCACCAGGCTTCACTAGTTGAGCAGCGTTGGCTAGGAAAGTTGCGGCATTAACCTGCAGCGCCGTCGGACTTTTATCTGAAAGCGTCTCAGGCACATACTCCAAAATCCCAACGGCATCGACTGCATCATATGCAGCCGCTTCAAGACCAATCTGCCGCCGCAGTGCTCGAGCTGCTATGTTCATTTGTGCGTCTACTGTGGACAGAGCTACACCCTGAGCTCGCAGAATATTCATACAGCGAACATCAATAGACTGCTTGACTTTCATTGCCTGGGCATACATCTTTGCAGCCCTGAGTGCCGACCGATCGAGATCAACCAGTGTTACTCGCGGCATAGCATGACCACTCTCTTTGATGTGCCGGAGTGCATGACAAACCGGTTGAGCGGCGCCGCAAGCCAGACTAACCCACTGCTGTTCTGTAGCGCCCGGAGACGCTTGATCAATACCATGCCTGGCAAGAATATCCTGAACAATCTTGCCGCGACTGCGAATACCGTGAGCATCCAAAATATTACAGGCCCAGTCGCGCACTTCTGGCGAAACCGGCTTGCCATTCGCTAATTGCTCAATGCTCGGATCATACAACAGGTCTAGTGCCGCTGCCGTCGGTATCAGCTCCAGCCAATTCTCAACGCCAGGAACCCGAGCGATCAACTCACGTGTTGCTAAATTCGTATAATCAATTGTCGTTCGCTGGCGTTTAATTGCCGAGGCGAGATCAGTCTCGCCATGAAAGCCCATACCGGTCAGCTCTTCTAGCTCCACCACTACCTTCTCGTGGGATTGCGTCTGATATCGGTCAGGTATCGACACCTGATGAACCTGCCAATTGGCTACACCAATTTCCATGCCGTGCCCTGGCGCTTCGGCCAGTATCTTAGCCCAGTCACCACGACCTGACTGAATATTCACCCCTTTACGCTGCTCCACTATCACCTTGCCCACCTTTATAGTAATAGTTTTACAATACACCACTGCCTGCTATAATACAATTATGGTTAAAATTGCTATCATCGAAGATGATGCGACGATCAGTCAGATGTACCGAATGAAGTTTGAGGCGGACGGATTTGACGTGCGGCTAGCGAGTAATGGGATCATCGGCGTCAGGTTAATTGAATCATTCCGCCCAGATATCATTCTGCTTGATATCCAAATGCCAGAAATGGATGGAGCTGAGGCCTTGCGACATATTCGCTCACACGCATGGGGCAAGACCATACCGGTTATCGTACTGACCAACCTCGGCGAGGAAGAAGCCCCACGTGAGATGCGCTCACTCGGTATCCAGGGTTATATCGTCAAGGCTAATCTCACCCCGCGCCAAGTTGTCGCCCAGGTCAAATCAGTCATTGCAAAGCCGTTAGTTCCTACTGATCATTAACTCGGCGCAGACACGCCGTAATCACATTATCAAACAATGCGCTCACTGTCAGCGGGCCGACGCCGCCTCTTTCTGGTGTCAAGTGAATATCGGTGCGCGTCCGATTTGCTGGTGCCACATCACCAACAATCTTGCCATCCTCTGAGGCGGTGCCTGCGTCAACCACTACTGCACCCGGCCGGATCATATTCGGCTGGATCAATCCCGCCACACCAGTTGCCGTGACGATGACATCATATTCGTGTAGTCTCGACAAATCATCACCCCGACTAAATACTGTTACGTCCAGCCCTGATGCTCGCCACATCCGCTCCAGCGGCGCACCGACCAGTCGTCCGCGCCCGACAATAGCCAACCTTTTACCAGCCAGTTCCACACTATAGCCCGCTAACAGCCAATTGATGGCCATCGGTGTCGCCGGGTCAAACAGCGTTCGCTCAGAATTGAGGCCATCGACGTCTTTTTCTGGTGCTACCAGCCGCACAATTTGCTCGGTCTGCTCTGGCTCAGCCAGCGGCAGTTGGACGATAATTCCTTGGACGTCATCGCGTTGGTTCAGTGCCGTGATTGTCTCCGCCAGCTGATGAGTCGCTACGTGACAAATTTCTACCTCAACCAAAATATCCGCACCGTAGCGCTGCTTGAGGCGCATGTAGGTAGCAATGACTGGATTGTCCGAATCAGTGACGATGGCGAGGCGTGGCTGGATGTGGTGCGCTTGACGGAGCATGCGCACCTGCTTGGCCTGACGCTGCTTGATAAACGACGCGAGTTCTGCACCATTGAGAGATTTCATTGTTTGATTGTAGCAAATCAGGATGAGCACGTCGAGCGCCTTGAGGACGGCGGCCACCTGTGGTATAATCGGGAAGCTTGGCGGATGTAGCTCAGTTGGTTAGAGCGCTGGATTGTGGCTCCGGAGGCCGTGGGTTCGAGCCCCATCATTCGCCCCAAGCATTGTCCGTAGCAAAAGGTACGACGTTATGTTTACCGTTACCGCTCATTATGCTATAATCTGGACTGATTGGGCCAGTAGCTCAGCTGGTTAGAGCACCTGCCTCTTAAGCAGGGTGTCGAGGGTTC
>CAUVPF010000020.1:0-10179 GCA_963553645.1 uncultured Candidatus Saccharibacteria bacterium
TGCGGCTGTGGAGCCGGCGGTGTTGGTAAAGTGATTGTGAATGGCCTTGTCACGGTCGAGGTATTGCCAGCAATGTCAGTAAAGGTCAGCTTAACCGAGTAAACTCCGTTGCCGAGTGCAGCGATGACATTCGCTGGTAATGTCCAGGTCCCTCCCGTCACAGTTGCCGGATAATCAACACCATTAATAGTTACAGTTACCTTAGCAGCAGAATCAGTTACCGTACCGCTCAAAGCAGGCGAAGCAGTCGTGGCTTGTTGCGTGCCAAGCGTGCCAGTCGGCGCAATCGTATCAATCGTCAGTGTTAGCGGTGTTGACGGTGCTGATATATTACCAGCTGGCGTCTCTCTGCGGTACACCACGGTATGATTGCCATCATTTAATGCATTCGGTAAAGTCACCTCAACCGGTCCTGCTGCTGTACAGTTGATAGTCTGCACCTCGACGCCATCGACGATAAGATGCAGTTTGTCGGTGGCTGATACACACTGTAACGTTACTATTGGTGTTGTGTCGCTAGTTATATTATCTGAGTCACTCACGCCAGTATCAGAGGACGGCTTGAGTATTGCCTTTGCTGGTGGCGCGACAACATCAGCATCAACATTGTAGGTTTTTGCCATTGCTGTACTCGTCGTATTGCCGGCCACATCAGAGGCAATTACCGTTACATCAATTGTATGATCTGGATCTGACGCCAGCTCAGCACCCGGAACTGTCACTGCAAAGGCACCGGTCCCGTCAACGGTCGTCTCATACGTCGTACCATTAACTGTCACCCTTACGGTGTCGCCAGGGCGAGTACCGGTAGCCAAGCCGCGAATGACCTGTGGCGCGGCTGCTTCAGCAGCATTAATCGTATTATCGGCAGTCACCGAGTCAATCGTTACTGCTGGTGCGGCTGGAGCGGTTGTATCAACGGTTATAGTCAACGCCGGTGAGCTCGATGAGGCATTGCCAGCTGCGTCGGTCTCAGTAAATGTTATCGCGTGATTACCCTCAGACAGTGGTGTTGTCGGAACTACATCAACTGGACCGGGGCCAGCGCAGTTCACCGTCCCATTTGCAACCCCATCTACATATAGCGTCAAGGTGCTGCCTGCCTCGGTACACATCAGTGTAAAGGCTGGCTTGGTTTTATTCGTAATATTATCTGAGTTGCTATCACCAGTGTCTGAAGCGGCGGTCATATCTGGAGCAGCAGCCGGTGTTACCGGTGGCTGTGAATCGCGCTACTGGGCGTACAGTGTCACGTCACCTGTTAGCTGAATATTAGCGCCAGCGGCATAAGGCGTGCCCGTACCATTTGCCTCGGTATTCCAGCCAGTGAAGGCATGGCCCGCTTTCGTGAAGCTATTTGCCGCCGCCTGAACAGTACTATTATAGTTACCGACTGTATCGCTCATCGTTCCCGTGCCGGTATTTGCATCATAGTGTACCTTATACTGATTAATCGTCCACTTGGCATACAGTGTTGTGTTGACATCTGGCATCGTGTCAGTGCCAAAGTTCCATGGATTAGTGAACCCGGTATCTTTATACCAACCGGCGAATGTGTGGCCGGTTTTGGTCGGTGGAGTTGGCTCAGTTGCCTTGGCGCCGTACTCTACCGTTTGTGGCGGTACGGGTGAACCATCCCGTGAATCAAAGGTAAGCGTATAGTTATTCTTGCGCCACTGAGCATACAACGTTACGTCGCCGGTTAGGTGGAAATTATCACCAGCTGCATATACTGTGCCACCGCCGTTAGCCATCGTATTCCAACCGGTGAAGGTATGGCCGATTTTTGTAAAGTTACTGTTCGCTAACTGTACTGTAGCATCATAATTACCAACAGTATCCGGTGTCGCGCCGCTACCAGTGTTCGCATCATAATGCACCTTATATTGGTTCACTGTCCACTTAGCATGAAGTGTTGTATCAGCTGCCGGCATCGTGTCAGTCGTAAAATCCCAGGATTGCGTAAGTCCAGCGTCCTTATACCAACCAGCGAACGTGTGGCCAGTTTTGGTCGGTGCTGCTGGTGCTGTTGCCTTCGCACCAAACACCACTGTTTGATCTGGTACGTTAGAGCCACCCTTGGTATCAAAATGTAATGTATAGTTGTTGACCTGCCACTGCGCATATAGCGTTATATCAGCCGTTATCGTCACTGTTGCACCTGTCGCATATGCTGTGCCACCACCGTTAGCCATCGTATTCCAGCCAGTGAAGGTATGTCCGGTTTTTGCCAAATTACCAGTATTTGCTGCCGCAGCCACTGTAGCACCAGAACGAAGCGTCTCTCCCGTTGAGGCTGGCGCTGTACCGGCATTAGCACCGTTTGCATTATACGAAAGGGTGAACAGATTATTCACCGCAATCGTTAGGTGTTTATCAAATGTCTGCCCTGCTTTGTTGGTGGCGCGGATACAGATCGTTAGTGTTGTATGTTGCTCATAATCTGGCGATTGCACTAACTTAATCGTATCGCCGTCAATCGTCACAAGATTATTTTGTGCCCCAGCACAGCCAAGCGTATAGGTGAAATCACTCTGTGGTGAGCCAACAGCATCGGTACTCGTCAGTCGACCCAATACCGTTCCAGCCGCACTGTTCTCATCAACATTCGTCACGCCAGTATAATCCACTGCGGTCACTGCGTATGGCGTACAGTCCTTGCCAGCATCAGCAATTATCCACGATTTTGTGTTCACTAAGTTACTGCGCTGCGCATCCGCCAGGCAGAACTTACTATTACCACCGCCGAGCTTGACGTTATTATTTACTGTCTGTCCCTGCCATGCTATCAATGTTGCATCATAATTTGGAGTCGATATCTTTATTCCATTGAGTAATCCGTCTGCATTTGTTAATTGACGGACATCCCAATGTGCCAGTGACTGGTCAAATTTCTCAGCACCAGCAAGCGCTAAGAGGGCATCCGCCAGTCGCGCAGTATTCCACTCACCAATTGGCTGATTAAACTTTTTGGCGTATGCCAATACTGCTACCATCGTTGTTACTTTGCTAACATCCCATTTCTGAATCGGCTGATTAAACTCGTAGGCATTAGTGAACGTATTATCCATATCAGTTACCTTAGCCGTATTCCAGTTAGAGATATCCTGGTTAAACTGGCGAGCTCCAGAGAATGTACTATTCAAACTCTGGACATTGGCGGTGTCCCATTGCCAGTCAGCGCCCACACCCTTTAGGTTCTTGGCATCTCGAAACATATACGCCAGACTTACTACCTTGCCCATCCGCGGTTTATCGGTAGCCTTCACATCGAGATTCTCGGCACCATCAAAGGCATGCTCCATATTTAGCCACTCATTCGTACCCCACTGATCAATCGAAATAACTTTTAGCTTATCACCAGTAAAGTTAAAGAATATGCGCGGGAAAGTGCCGCTAATGCGAATCTGATATTCGCCAGCTGTTGCATACGAACATACCGCATTACCCGTCTGACCAGTCAGCGTCACGCCATTACCACATGCAACGTTGTAATTATAACCACTACCAAATGTCGGTATGGTAAACGTATTGCCAACACCTTTTCGCGTATCAATAGTCATGACGAAGTCAGTTGAATTGATAGGATCAGCTTTCGCCAACTGGCTTGATGTTAGGTAGTGCACTGTCAACACGCCGACAATAGCCGCAACTACCGCATTCGCCAGTAACAATCGCTTTGTCTTTTGTGTTATCTTCATGCGTGATGCCCCCTGTTATTATTGTATATTTCAGTATTTAGAGTACTAACGTCTACATTATACGCTAAGCATAAGCGTCTGGCAAGTAAAGATCATGCTCGATCAGATTTCACACGAACATGATCCAGATCGCCCACATACTACATTGTTCGCATGCAACCAGCCATCGACGTTACCGCCGTCCAGATGCATACCTACCGCTGGCACAACCTTGACGACACCACCGGCCCGAGCATAATTACTGACTGCATCAGTTAATTCATACTCACCACGCGGCGATATTTCAACATCAGCACAAGACTGAATCACTTGTTTGGTGAGAACGTACTTACCAGTGTTGGCAAAGTGACTTGGCGCCTCTTCTGGCTTCGGTTTTTCAACAATCTCTACAAAGTTACCATCCTCGTCCATCATAATTGCCCCATACCGGCTAATGTCATCACCCGGCACTTCCTGGACCAGTAGACTGCACTGACCGTCTGGTGTTGCTGCTATCAACCGCGCTACTTCGCTTGAGCCGTCGGCATTATATATAAAGTCATCGCCCATCAGCACCACTGCCGACTCACCGTCCTCGATATAGTCCGCTGCCAAGGCCACCGGTACCGCTGATCCGTACTTACCGTAGCTCGGTTGCGTCACAAAGTGAAGCTTCGCATCAATCGGCGCTACCAGGGCTAACTTGTCATCTTTGCCCTTGCTCCGCAAGTAATCGTTGAGCAAAATATTACTCCGATAATAGCTCTCTAACTGTGAACTCTGCTCGCCAACCACAAAAATCAGCTCACGCACGCCGGCCGCCAAGCAGTCCTGCACCACATAATCAATCAGCGGTCGATTGCCAATTGGCAGCATGCATTTTTCAATCGATTTAGTAATTGGTAGCATTCGTGTGCCCCAACCAGCGACCGGAATAATAGCTTTGGTAATCATATTTCCTCCTTACATCTTGAGTTCTTTATGTGATTTCTGCAAAATATCCATCATCTCCGCGTAGCGCATCTCGCCAGTGGAAATTTTGGCATAGAGATAAACAATATTATCTACCACCTCAATATTAACCTTAATGTCTTGATCATACAACCATGCCATGAAACTTGGATTGAGCAGCTCAAAGCTCGTCACCTGATTCTCATCGGTGGCGTATACTTGGTAGCGCTTGTTAAAGTCACCCCATTCCAGTTCTACTTTTTTATAGCCCGATGGCGCCCTAAACCGTTTCAGGAAACGTGAATCCCGACGTTCCACTAAAATCCCACCATACGACTTTGGCAAATTAACCTGCCCGATAATATAGGTAACTGCTGAATCACCATTTGAGGTATCGGCCATATACGTATACAGTTGCACCAGCAAATTACCCGTCCAAAACCCAATGATATGGTTATTGATATCAGTACCCTCAAAGCCCTTCTTGAATAACTCACCCCTAGTTGGCAGCAGTAACCGTCCCCAATCCGGACTAAAATACATATTATATTGTGCTGCGAATTGCTGCATAGACGCGATACGCTGCATAGAGTCTTCTGTTGCCTGGTCGATACTATCTAGTAGCCAGCCGTTGTCTGAGCGCACAAAGTTCCACTGTTCACCAAATTCACTAGTGTCACGATACAGCACTGCACCACTCGTAACATCAACCAATTCGTCATTAGCTGAAGCAACGAAGCTCACACTCACTCGGTCATTCTGATCATTTACATCGTCATACGCCCGTGTGATAACAGCCTCATCAATCGCCACCCCTTTCATACGATTGACTCGCCCCATCTGTTGTAGGGCATACAACATTAGCCCGATATGCCGTGCATAGTTTGGTGTGACGTATTGCTGAATTGATGGTAAGTCCATCCGCTCCCAATCATACTGAAACCGATTAAACACCGTCGATGCATAATTGATAATCCCCTGCTCATTCCACGTACCATCCTGAGCAGCAGCTTGATGAACCGTCTGTTGTGCTGCCTCACTGCCCTTACGAAAACGACTGATCTTATCTGTAAATGCCCCGATAATCGCACCAATCACTGTCGAAATGGCCACCAAAATAAATATAGTTACGCCACCCACTAAATAGAACAGGCTGGCCAATAATCCGGCCAGAGACCCCACTGCTACAGCGGCCGCCTTTGACTGGGTGATTTTTTTCACAAAGCCACTTACCGAAATCGCGATTACCATCGGTATCCCGAAAAGGACCGCGCCACCGCCACCAGACCTTGACCCACCGCCACCAGCTCGTGCAAAAAAGAGTAATTGACCGAGGGCTGCTAGGCTATACATAGACTCATTGTACCGCGTTGCACCGTCATCGCCAAGACCGTTGATCTCCAGCTAACACAAGACCAAGCAAACGCTGGCCGCTTGTTAGCCTTAAGAGGTAGCCTGTACTGTGATGACTATTTTACAACAGCAAGAGCAATTTCGAGCGCAACCCCCTCAACCGTAATCACCGACCGGTTATCACTCACCTCGCTAAATACTGCCAATGTCTCAGCAGCAATCACCTCAGCGTGTTCATCAATCGCCTGGCGAAGCTGCTCATCATCCGTCGTCAGCTGCAGCATAATCCGATCGTCCACCTGCAGCCCCGCTTTTTTGCGCGCACTCTGCACGTGACGGATGACTTCACGCATCAGGCCTTCGCGTTTGAGCTCAGGCGTCAATTGCTTGCTAATTTCGATCCAATTCTCTGGCTTGATCACGCCCTCGGTCACGTCATAGTCCGCCAGGTGTTCGTCTAGATTCTCAATCCAGCGAATCTCCTTAACATTGAGCTCCTCAGCCATGATCTGCTCGTAGTACTCAGCCAGCTTTGCACCCGCATACGCCGCACATTGCAGCGGTTGGCGAACCTTGATCGATGCTTGATGCTCATCCTGCTTCATACGCAAACTAAGGCCGTTGTTGATCAATTCGCGCGTCCGGGACATATCGGCCAACACCTGATCATTCGCCTCACCCGCCGGCAGCCAATCCTTCAAATGAATTGATTCATCATCACCCGTCAAATTATGATACAATTCCTCCGCCAAGAACGGCGTAAATGGCGCCAGAATATAGCTCAGGCGCACCAGCACGTAATGTAGCGTGCGGTAAGCATCGTTCTTGTCACCATCATCTTCCGACTTCCAGAAGCGGCGGCGGCTGCGGCGCACATACCAGTTGGACGCGTCGTCGAGGAATGGCAAAATTGGACTCAGCGCATCAGGGATATTGTAGGCATCCATGTTTTCCTCAACTTTAGCTACCAGCTCGTGCAAACGACTGATAATCCAGATGTCCAGCGGGTTAGTCAGATTACTGAGCGGATCCCTCAGCTCACCATCAAATTCCCAGCCGTCGACCTCAGCATACATGGTGAAGAAATCATACATATTCCAGATCATACTGAGCTTGCGCGCCACATCACCTACGTCCTTGTCATGCAGAGCAAAGTCCTCGCCGTTAAGTAGCGGGCTACTCAGCAATAGGAAGCGTAAGGAATCGGCACTGAACTTATCCATCAGCTCGTTCGGGTCGGTAAAGTTGCCTAAGGACTTACTCATCTTGCGGCCGTCATTGCCCGCCACCACACCAGTGGTAATGACGTTGCTGTAGGCGTTTTTATGCTGCGCACCTGCCTCGCCAAAGGCACCAATCTCCGCCAAAGCAGTGTTGACGGCATGCACATAGTAGAACCACGCCCGCACCTGGCCGATGTACTCAACGATGAAATCCGCTGGGTAATTCTGCTCAAACTTGGCCTGGTTTTCAAACGGATAA
Source organism: uncultured Candidatus Saccharibacteria bacterium (assembly GCA_963553645.1). GTDB lineage: Bacteria > Patescibacteriota > Saccharimonadia > Saccharimonadales > Saccharimonadaceae > Nanosynbacter. The sequence continues at coordinate 7,467 of CAUVPF010000020.1, forward strand.
TGCAGCTGTGCGAACGGCATGCTACCGCTCTCGAACCAGCAGTCCAGCACCTTATCGATGCGGGTAAATGTCTCGCCGTCAATTTCAAAGGTGATGTCATCCACCCATGGGCGGTGGTAATCATCCAGCTCCACGCCGCTCAGCTCCTTCAGCTCCGCGTATGAGCCAACCACCTTGACGGTGCCCCGGTCGCCCTTCCACACTGGCATGGCCGTCGCCCAGAAGCGGTCGCGACTGAGGTTCCAATCTGGTGCTTGCTCAATGTTCTTGGCAAAGCGACCGTGCTTGAGGTGAGCCGGGAACCAATTAATATGCTCGTTCTCATCCAGCATCAGCGGCTTCTGCCCCTGGATGTCAAAGAACCACGACGGAATCGCCCGGTACATAATGCGCTGCTTGCTGCGCGGATTGAACGGATATTCGTGACGAATGTACTCAATCTTCCACGCCGCGCCCTTTTCCTTCAAATCTTTGGCGATGAATTTGTTGTTATCCCACACCTCCAGGCCTTTGTAATTGCTATCAGTGTAGTAGCCGTTGTCGTCAATCACATGGAAAGGTGCGATGCCATTGGCCTTACCAAGTTCAAAGTCATCCTCACCGTAAGCCGGCGCAGCGTGCACGATGCCCGTACCCGATTCATTCGTGACAAAATCTGCTGCGTAAATGGTGTGAATCTTGTCATTCTCTGGCCAATTCGAGCCCGTATCGAGCGGCTGGTAGGTTTTACCCACCAATTCACTACCAGAGAATTTGCGCAATACTTTGTAATCAAGCGGCTGATGCTTTTCGTCCTGTAGAGTGCGCTCGAGGGCTTCTTCGGCAAGGATGAGCTTTTCACCACCCACCAACACTTCGCAATACGTCATCTCTGGATTGACGACCAGCATCAGGTTTGCTGGCAGCGTCCATGGCGTGGTCGTCCAGGCGAGGACGGAAGTGGGCTGGTCATCCAGCAGATCAGCCACCATAATAACCTCATCACTCCTGTCTTCGTGAACCGTAAAGCCCAAGCGTTCATATAGTTTCATTGCAGGGTTTGCCCTTTGTACCGACAATGAAAGCTGCTGGACACCACGCGCTGCACTATTTTTCATCAGAGTTTGCATTAGCGCTGTACCAATACCTTGGCCACGCCACTCTTGCGCGATTGAGATTGATACTTCTGGCGTCGCTTCATCCACAAAGCCATAACCATGAGACACAGAGCTAAACTTCCTTGCCCATACACCACCAATAATTGCACCCTCGTATAGAGCGACGAATGCCTGATCTCCATCATGATCATAGAATGACTCGATATATTTTTGCAGATCAGGATCTTGTGTAATATCTCTTGCAGGCCGCTCTGCTCCTTCTGGCACAAAGATTGCATCATAGAGCAAGTCATCAAGTACAGCAATATTATCTCGGCTTAATTCTACAATCTCAACACCCTCAGGCAGAGTACTTTTCTTATCTATCAGCTTAAACTTCACATACACGCTCGGGTCGGTCACTGTCTGGTAGGCGTCGTTATCCATGGTCACTTCGGCCTTGCTGACAGGGGTAGCAAACTTAGTGTCGTACATCAGCACCTTTTCGCCTTCGTAGATTTTGCCAGCCTCATACAGCTGCTTAAAGGCCCACCAGACGCTCTCCATAAAGTCCTTGTCCATGGTGCGGTAGGCACCTGTAAAGTCTACCCAGCGGCCGATGCGGTCAATTACGCCCTGCCACGTCTCGCTATTGGCCACCATGCTTTCGCGCGCCTTGGTGATATATTTTTCCAAGCTGATGGCCGGCAACGGATTACCGTCTTTATCAAGTGGCGCTGGTTGATTATATACAGCATCCGGATAACTACTCACTTCGAGACTATATAGCAACCAGTTAACCCCTGTTTCGATAGACATATAATCACCAACTCTTTGAAATCCATTGCGCTCATACAAATTCACCAATTTAGGTTGATGCTCGCCAACCTCTATACGAATCTCTTTGACCCCCTCCTGCTTACTTAAGCGAACAGCTTCTTTTAACATTGCATCCGCATAACCTTGCTTTTGGAATTCCGGTAGTACCGCCATTTTATAGAGATAACCAACCGACGTGTCATTATCCTTTTTGCCTGCAAAAAAATTATAACTATCCTTATCACTTATGACGACGCTCCCTACTAACTTATCGTCATCGTAAGCTACATAAAAATTATCTCTCCCAAATTCTTCTGCTAATTTATCTGGCGTTAGATTGTTGACATCCCAGCTACTGCTACCATAGCCTCGCTGCCCCATCCATCCAGCAACTTTAGTAATAACCTTCGTTGCGTTATCGAAATCATTTACCAGTTTGACTCGCTTGACACTACTCGTCACAATCTGCCGCCGGTCAGTAATATTCAGCTGCTTTTCAACGAAATTCTCCGCCGGCAAGCCATGACAATCCCAGCCCCAGCGGCGCTCCACGCGCTTGCCCTTCATCGTCCAGTAGCGCGGCACCGCATCTTTGACGATTGAGCTCAGCAGCGTACCGTGGTGCGGCACACCAGTGATAAACGGCGGCCCGTCATAAAAGACATAAGCATCATCCGCCGGCCGCTGCGCCACCGACTTCTCAAACGTCTGATCGTCCTTCCAGCGCTGTACCCAATCTTTTTCATACTCTGCCGCTCGGCGGCGTGTTCCGTGTTTGAATTTCATACTTTTCCTCCTTGCTTTTTATCGTCATATTC
>CAUVPF010000021.1:0-9845 GCA_963553645.1 uncultured Candidatus Saccharibacteria bacterium
AATAATACCCCTGACGGCGTATTGCCACTGCTCTGCATCCCCTTGAGAAATCTATCAAAAACCGGTATAATGAAGCCCAAGTGTTACGATAAACTGAAATAAAGGAGATTTTTCTATGGCACAACCAAAAAAGCAGAGTAGTCCGCGCAAGACCGGTCTGCGTCGCAGCCACTTGGTACTGAAATTAGCACGCCGCGTCAACGGGACGTCACCAGTGAAAGTCAAGACGACAAAACGCGAGACTGGTAAGAAGAGTACAAAATAAACTAACACGAACAGGAACGTTTTTGTCATGGCTTCAAACCGTCATTTGGGACGAATCGTCGCGTTGCAGACGTTATACGAGATTGAGTTTCGCCAGGAAGTTGGCGACAGCGAGGTTGATGTCGCCGATATCTTGACGCGCAATCTTGAGAAATACAAATCATCAGTCGATGATGTTGAGTTTGTACGAGGTCTGATCGATGGCGTCACTACGCATAAAGCAGCGCTTGATGATAAACTTCGTCCGCTGGCGCCAGAATGGCCAATTGAGCAGATATCGCGAATTGATCGGACGGTACTACGGCTCGGGCTGTATGAATTATTGTTTTCTCGGGTGGCGGTGCCGCCAAAAGTGGCTATCAACGAAGCAGTGGAACTTGCAAAAACGTTTGGTTCGGATAACTCAGGGAAATTTGTGAACGGTGTGCTCGGCACGGCGTATCGCTCCCTTCAAGAGGATGCCGATGAAGACAAGCAGCTTTGATCATATTAAGAAATATTTTGGCGGTCGCAAAAAACCGTCAATCCAAGAAATAGTTCGCGAGCCAACCGCCGGCGGCGTGGTGTTTCGACGTAATAAAAAGGGTGATGTTGAGTTTCTGCTCTACCAAGACGCGCGGGATCGCTGGACAATTCCCAAGGGTCACGTTGAACCGGGTGAGACAGCGCAGGCCGCCGCCAAGCGTGAGGTTGGTGAGGAAGCTGGCCTCAAGAACATCGAGGTGTGCGGTTGGCTGGGCAAAATTAATTTTCGCTACCGCCGACTCGATAAGTTAGTGTTGATTTCGCAGCAAGTGTACCTGATGAAGGCGCTTGATCCGGACGAAAAACTGCAAAAAGAAGACTGGATGAATGGCCTCAAGTGGTTTACGTTCCATGAGGCGCTGGATGAGATTGAGTATGAGGATATTGGCAAGCTGATTCTGCTCGCTATGAAGCGAATCAGGCAGGAGAATCTATAGATGAGCGGGATGAATACGGCGCCGTATCAGGAGTTTGCGCGTGAGAAGCTAGGGTTTGAGTTTACGAACATTGAATTACTCGTGACCGCCTTGACGCATCGCAGTTATGTTAACGAACATAGAAAGTCAGTTCACGAGCACAATGAGCGGCTGGAATTCCTCGGTGACGCGGTGTTGGAGCTAGCGGTAACGGAATATTTGTTTACGCATTTTTCTGAGCCGGAAGGAGTTTTGACGGCGTGGCGGGCGGCGTTGGTGCGCACAGAAAGTATCGGTGATGCGGGCGATAAATTAGGTTATGGGCCGCTGATTCGTATGTCGAAGGGTGAGAAAAATGGCTCGGATCGGGCGCACTTGCAGATTTTAGCCAATGCCTTTGAGGCGGTGATAGGTGCGATTTATTTGGAGCGTGGCTTTGACGATGCGCGCGATTTTATTCATAAACATATCATCGTTAAGTTGGACGGAATTTTGGAATCAGGTAGCTGGCGTGATCCGAAGTCGTATTTGCAGGAAATTTCTCAACGCGTCGATGGCCAGACGCCAGTATATAAAGTTTTGGGCGAGGAAGGTCCAGATCATGATAAGGTATTTACGCTTGGGGTGTTCGTCGGTGAAACGCTGATGGGGCGCGGCGTGGGTCCGTCCAAGCAGGTGGCTCAACAGCAAGCCGCCCGCCAAGCAATCGCTCGATATCGGGCAGCTAATTCTGAATAGTGATTATATCTTTTCTCAGCGCCTAACCGGTGCTATAATCAAAAGGATGAGTAACACAATTTTTAAACGCACCAAAATCCTAGCGACTATCGGTCCGGCAACGATGAGTCAGGATAAAGTCAGTCAACTTATGCAGGCCGGTGTCAATGGCTTTCGTTTGAATTTTAGCCACGGTAGTTATGATGAGCGGCGTGAGCAAATCGACTGGATTCGCACGGCCAGTCATGAGCAGGGTAAACCAGTTGCCATTCTCCAAGACCTTCAAGGTCCAAAAATCCGCCTCGGCGTTCTCAAAGACAACATGCTGACGGTGCGGGCTGGTGATGTGCTGACGCTTGATTCGTCGATTACAGAACACGATGGAAGTTTCAATCTGCCTGTCCAATATAACCTCGCCGAGAAAATGAAAGTTGGCGAGCCGCTATACATGTTTGATGGCAAGATCAAATCGATCGTTCGTGAAATTGCTGGTCCAACGGCCATCAAGGTGGAAGTGCAGAATGACGGATTTTTAATGAGCCGTAAGGGGTTGAATCTGCCAGATACCGATTTTGGTGGTGATATCTTGACGCCAAAAGATATCGCCGATATTGAGTGGGCAGCTAGCCAAGATTTTGATTATGTAGCGCTTAGTTTTGTACAGACAGAGGACGACATTATCGATCTGCGCTCACGGTTGACAGCGCTGGGATCAGATGCGTATATCATCGCCAAGATTGAGACGAAATCGGCAATTTCTGATGATCATCTGGAGGAGATTGTTAAAGCTAGCGACGGTATCATGGTGGCGCGCGGTGACTTGGCGGTGGAAGCGGGGGCTGAGATCGTGCCAGTTATCCAACGACGCATCATCGCCCTCTGCCGTAAATATTCTAAGCTCAGTATCGTCGCGACGCAGATGATGGGTAGCATGGTTGATAATCCTGAGCCATCTCGCGCTGAGGTAAGTGATGTCGCCAATGCGGTCATCCAGGGGGCTGATACAGTTATGTTGTCGGATGAGACAGCCAATGGTAAGTATCCAATTGAAACAGTGCAGGCGATGCGCCGAACGATTATGTATACTCAGGAGCACAGTGATGTCATGGCAGTTGAACCGAGCGAGAAGCGTCGTAAGAATGATGCGCTGCTGAGCTACACGGCGGCACGGTTAGCCACAGAGCTTAAGGCACGGGCAATTATTGCCGAGACCAGTACCGGTGTAACCGCAGTAAATGTCGGTGCCTTTCGGCCGAATATGCCGATCATTAGTGTTACTGATAGCCAAAAAACGGCCCAGAAATTAGCGTTAAGTTACGCTACGCGCTCATACGTTCGCCCAAGTGGTCTGGGTTCGGCGAATAAATTAGCAGAGGAATTGAAGGCCGAAGGTTACTTTGGCGAGGATCCAGTGACGTTGGTATTGGTTAGTGGCCATCAACCGGGTCGGCCAGGCAAGACTGACAATATCCAGATCCGGACAATGGAGTAGGACGAGAAAAGGGTGGGCAGATTTTTCAAGCAAACAATTCATGACGTTAATCTCCGCGGGCTGACCGTCCTGGTGCGGGTTGATTATAATGTACCCCTGACAGTGAACGGCGGGATTGCCAGCGACTTACGAATTCGCGCCAGTTTATCGACTCTGCGCTACCTACTAGAGCAACGCTGCAAGATTGTTTTGATGAGTCACCTCGGGCGTCCAAAAGGGACTGACCCGACATACAGCCTGCGCCCAGTGGCGCGTCGACTGGCTGAGCTGCTTGGGCGGCCAGTACAGTTCATTGACAGCTGTGTTGGTGATAAGCTGCGTCAGGCGGTGCGACATATGGCGGCTGGCGACATACTGATGCTAGAAAATCTGCGGTTTTATGACGAGGAGTCGCGTGATGATATGGTGTTTGCTAGGGCGATTGCTCGAGCGGTGCGGCCAGATTATTTTGTACAGGATGGCTTTGCGGTGGTACATCGAGCTCACGCCAGTACGCACGCGATTACGCTCTACGTTCCGGGGTTAGCCGGTGACCTATTGGTGCATGAATATACCGCACTAACCGCAGTGATGTCGCGTCCAGCACGGCCACTAGTGGCGATTATCGGTGGAGTGAAGATTGCTGATAAGATTGCGCTGATTGAGCGGCTGATTGATAAAGCTGACACAATCCTCATCGGTGGGGCGATGGCCAATACCTTCCTCGCCTATCGTGGCCATAGGATGGGCCACAGTACAGTTGAGCCGGATCAGGAGCAAGTCTTGGCAGCTATCTATCGCCGTGCTGCTGATAAGGTTGGTGAGGAACAGGTCGATCAGTTCTTGCGGCTACCGAGTGATGTAGCGGTGGCTTTGTCGCCAGAAGCATCGAGTGATCGCCATGAAGTGTCAATTGATAAAATTGGCGATACTGAAATGGCGCTGGATATTGGTGCTCGGACGATGGCACAGTTTGCCTCGGTGATTGCCTCGGCGAAAACAGTCATCTGGAACGGGCCGTTGGGGTATTCGACTAACCCGTCGTTTGCTCGGGGGTCGGCTCGGATTGCCGAAGCTATTGTACAAAATCACGGTGTTACCTCAGTCATTGGCGGCGGCGATACGGCGGAGTTCGTCCTTGGGTGGGATGGACATGATGGCAGGCAATTTTCGCATATTTCTACTGGTGGCGGAGCCAGCCTCGAGCTGATGAGCGGCAAAAAATTACCAGGTGTGGAAAGTTTACTAGACGCACACGGACTAAAATGATACACTAGGCATAAGCATTATGACGCGAAAAACACTCATTATCGGCAACTGGAAGATGAACCTCACCGTACATGAGGCCAGTTTGTATTTACATAAGCTGATGGAGCAGCTGCCGGTACGCCGCGACATCGAGGTGGTGGTGGCGCCAACGATGTTGACGCTGCAAAGTTTGAGCCTGCAGATTAAGCGTCGGATTGTCAAACTTGCCGCCCAAAATTGCTACTGGCGCGATCACGGTCCATACACCGGTGAAGTTCCAGCGGCACATCTACATGGTATGGTTGATTACGTCATTATCGGCCACTCGGAGCGGCGACATATTTTTATGGAAAGCGACAAGGATGTTCGTTTCAAGGTGCAGGCGGCGCTGCGCAATCGACTGCAGCCAATTCTCTGTATTGGCGAAACGGCACACGAGCGGACGCTGGGTGAAACGCGTGAGGTACTCCAGGATCAGATTGTGAACGGTCTCGCAAATATAACAGCCGAGGAGATGGAACATGTGGTGATCGCCTACGAGCCGGTCTGGGCGATTGGGAGTGGCGAGTATGCGCAGCCGAGCGATCTCGCCAAGGCGCTCAAGGTGATTCGCCAGCAAATTACGCATTTATTTGGCAAAGAAGCAGCCGAGACGGTACGCGTGGTGTACGGTGGCAGTGTCTCAGTCGATAACGCCGGTGATTATCTGGCGGTGGCGGGACTTGATGGACTGTTGATTGGCGGAGCGAGTCTGGACGCATATCAATTTACGGAGATAGTAAAAAAGGCGCATAAGGAATAGGGGGGGCTTATGTCAGACATTGATTTTGACGAACTTGATCGAGCAGTAACATCACTGATGCAGAAACGGGCAGAAAAAGAAGCGGCTCAACAAGCGGCTAATGTTGATGCGGATACGACAGCATCGACCGTATCTGCGACTAGTCCCGCTGAGGACACGGTGAATACAGCATCGTCCAAGCCAATTTCTCAGCCAATTGAGCCAGTCGTCAACCCATCGCAACCCGAAACAGCAACGCAGGCTAATATTTCTACTCCTCTTGCTTCCCAGCCTGAACCGGTTACCCAAAGCAGTACTACTGCGACACCGTCTGAGCCGGTTCAATCTATTACTTCTGCTTCTCAGCCTGATGAGCCAGTGGCGACAACTCCAACTGCACCGCTCAGTATTCAGCCTCAGCCAGCTACACCGCCTGCTGGGTCATCATCCACTTCGTCAAGTGCACCAGCATCTCCAGCACTACGCCCAGTCGAAAAGCCAGAATCGTTATCAACACAACCATCATCACTCACTCTGTCATCTTCTCTGGTAGCGCCAGCGTCCGATACCTCGTCAATCTCGTCGTCATCTGACGCAAAGCCATCGACGTCGATTCCGCCATTGACTATCAAGCCACTGACGCCTCCGTCAACTCCCGCCGCACTTCCATCGGCATCAGCACCAATATCAACGCCTGCATCTATGGCTACATCGCAGCCTTCGACCACACCGACTGTATCGACGTCCAAAGTAACGAATACTGATACGAGCAAGTCGTTGACCCCAGCTGATACAACACAGTCGCCAGTCTCATCGGATACTTCAGATGCATCGTCAACCACTACAGTATCACTAGCGCCGACTAGTGTTCCAGTTTCTGCTGTCAATCCAGAGCCAAAACCTGTTTCGAAACTGACTCTTGAGCCGATACCGTCGTTCAAACCAACCTCATCATCTACCTCGTTGTCATCGACCTCAACACCTGAGTCATCAGCCAAGCCATCAACGCCGGGGTCTAGCCATGAGGGGCTAGATAGTGAGTCGGACAGCGAGCCATTGATTTCGTCGCAACAATCATCCACCAAGGTGGCTCCGCTATCAACAGAGGCCAACGGCTTCCCACACGCTGCCTCAGAAGCTAAGCCGGCTGTCGTATTTCCAACCACCAAAACGCCAAAGGAAAAGGCGGATGATCAGGCTGCCTCAGACGCACCGCAGGATAAAGCGGCTGATACTCCAGTGGTAAAACCAGCCGATGACTCTTCTGATACAAAACAGGATGATGATGAGTCGATCACTACTCCACCACCAGCAATCTCGCGTCGACCGTCTGGCCGCTTTATGGATGTCGTGCATCCGTCATCTGTCATGCGGGGGCATGGTATTCATCAGCCACGAACTGGTGTGACGCTTCAGCCGGCCGGCTCATATCTCTCTGGTCGAGCTGGTAATGACGGCCAGCAAGGTGTCAATATGACTGAAGATGCTGAGGAGGCGTCAAGTGACATGATGGCGGATGATAACGCTGCTCGCTCGTCGGCGGCTGACCACGACATAAAGCGCCGTCCACCGCGCCTCGTGCTGCAGCCCGATCCATCACATGTCGCCGAAGGCTTAACATCAGATAATGTATCGCTCAATACCAAAGATGTACCTGATTATGAATCGATGGCCAGTGAGGCCGAGGCTAGTACCGACAGCGCCTTTATCGAGGAAGGCTTACTGGCGGAGGATGCTCCGGCTGAGGTGGCTGATGGCGAAGGGTTGACGATGGAGGAGTTAACAGCTGATGATGATCATCTAGTGACAGATGATATGGCCGAGACTGAGGCGGCGGAACATTATGGCGAGGCAGCCGATACCGATATTGTTACTGATCGTGCGAGCCTTGAAGCGACTATTGATGAAATTGAGGCCAGCGAGGTTGGTGAGCAGCTTGACACGGATGCTACATCGGCAGATTCTTCGTCCAAACAATCTGCTGCTGATGCATCAGAGCTAGACAGCGAGCTCATGGCGATTGAGGCTATGGATGAGGGTGGCATTGACACGGCTGACGAAGCACCATATCGGTCACAAGCTTTGGGTGATATTCCCCAGCAATATACGGCCGGTGATGACATTGCACCAGATCCAGAGCCGATGTTTGATGCGGCAGCCAGCCAGCCAGCCACCGGGGAAGCGCTCCAGCCTGATAAGAAAAAATCCGGCATCGGGACCATTCTATTGATCATTCTTTTTGCCCTTATCGGCGTTGGCGGCGGTGCAGCGGCGTACTTTTTCCTGCTATACTATAAGTAATGGACATCCTATCTGAACTCAACCCCGAACAGCGGCGAGCCGTCCAGCATGATGGCGGGCCGTTGCTTATTTTGGCGGGAGCTGGGAGCGGCAAGACAAAAACCTTAACGCATCGTATCGCCTATCTGATCAGGGAGCAAGGGATTTTTCCCAGCCGTATTTTGGCGGTAACCTTCACCAACAAGGCTGCTCGAGAGATGCGCCAGCGATTGGCTGATATGCTGGGCGAAGATGCCTCGGATCGACGGTTCATGCCGTGGATGGGGACGTTTCATAGTATTTGTGTGCGATTACTGAGGATAGACGGGATGTCAATTGGTCTCGGTCGTAATTTTATTATTTATGATGAAGATGATCGACTGGGCCTCATCAAACAGTTGATGAAATCGCGCGGGCTGACTGATCGCGATATCAAGCCACGTCGTATCGCTGCGGCTATTTCTGCGGCAAAAAATGATATGCTTTCCCCCGATGAGTATATGATGCAGGCGGTCGGACCCGTCAAACAGACAATTGCTGAATTGTTTACTGTATATGAGGCCGCCATGCGCCGGGCTGGGGCGCTCGATTTTGATGATTTATTACTTAAGGCGGTGGAGCTACTGCGCTCCTCGCCCGATATCCGTCACAAATGGCAGCAGCAATTTCGCCATATTCTCATTGATGAGTATCAAGATACCAACGCGGTGCAGTATGCGCTGATCAAGTTGCTGGTCGGCCCAGAGCGTAACCTCTGTGTGGTTGGCGATGATGCACAGTCAATTTATAGTTTTCGCGGCGCAGATTATACCAATATTCTTCATTTTGAGCGTGATTTTCCGGGTGCGACAGTGATTAAACTAGAGCAAAACTATCGCTCAACAGGTGCAATTTTAACGTTAGCAAATAACTTAATCCAACATAACACCCAGCGCACCGACAAAAACCTCTGGACAGAAGCGGTTGGCGGGATGGCGCCGCAGCTGTGGCAGTTATACAGCGAGGCTGAGGAGGCGCAAGCAGTGGCTGACGAAATTCATCGCCAGGCCAGGATGGGCCGAGCCTATAGCGACATGGCGGTGCTGTACCGCACCAATGCCCAGAGCTACGCCATAGAGCGCGCACTGCGTCAACGGCACATTCCCTACAAGATTGTGGGTGGCCTGCGGTTTCTGGATCGAGCAGTGGTCAAGGATGTGTTGGCTTACCTTAGATTGCTATATCAACCTAGCGACCGCATTAGCTTCGCGCGGATCGTTAATCTACCAAAGCGTGGCATCGGTGCGGTGAGCGTGGCGAAATTTCTCGACTGGGCCGATCAATCGGGTCGGAATATTATTGAGGGGCTGGTGGCGGTTGATGAGGCCGAGGGCTTGACAGCTCGTGCCAAGCAGTCGCTGCGGGTATTTGGTCAATTGATGCAAAAATTACAACAATTACTGAACGGCGCACCAGCCGGGGTGATTGAACAGATCATTGAGCAGACTGGCTACGGCGAGGCGATAAATGACGGCAGTGTGCAGGCTGAAGAGCGGCTGGAAAACCTCGGTGTTTTGGTGGCTGAGGCGCGCGCCTATGCTGATGTATCGACATTTCTTGAAGACATGGCGTTGATGTCATCAAGCGATGATCAGGCGGATCAGCAGGTCACCTTGATGACACTGCACGCTGCGAAGGGCCTGGAGTTTCCGGTGGTGTTTATGACTGGCTTGGAGGAAGGAATCTTGCCGCACGCACGGGTATTTGACAGTGGTAAAGTGGATGACATTGAGGAGGAGCGTCGCCTCTGCTACGTGGGGATTACGCGGGCTCGAGAGGCGCTGTTTGTGACCTGTGCTAGTTCACGGACGCAGTTTGGTCAGATTGGCTATAATTTGCCGTCGCGATTTCTTGATGAGATGGGGTTGATGAGCGGCGGCCTGGATGCACCTGCCACGCCGCCAGCCGATGACGTGTTTTATGATGACATAGGTCTCGAGGTTGGTGATCGGGTGCGAAGTCCACAATTTGGTGTGGGCGAAGTGGTGGATGTTGACGGGATGGCGGTGACGGTGCAATTTGATGATGGTAATACAAAGAAGCTTAATGTAGAATTCGCCAGATTAGAGAAAATTTGATATAATACATAACAGTTTTGTGGCAC
>CAUVPF010000022.1:0-9832 GCA_963553645.1 uncultured Candidatus Saccharibacteria bacterium
TATCTGTGATTATACAACTTGATACCAAATAAGTCAATAGCAGAAGCATATAACTCACATTACTTTATTAAGTGCATCAATAACCGCTGTCTGATCCCGTTCAATCAGTGCTACTTTGCCAGCTATCTCACGGATACCCAAATCAATGGTACGAGTCAGTGCTGGTTCGGTGTTTAGCGGTGTGGTAAATTTGATGAAATCGTTTAGCTCATCGCGGGTCAATAGGGCGCTAGCGGTATAACGGATGAAATCATCGTAGCTTTTATCACCAGCAAAGGTTGTTTCGACCCACTGCCAATTGTCCTTCAGCCAATTCCAGGTGAGCTGGCGGCTTTCGTGAGTGCGGATGAGATAGACAAACCAACGGCTGGCATCTTGCGGACGAATGACATCAGGGCGCTTGATATTTGCAAGGATTTTTTGCGCAGTTTCAGGGTTTTTGGTGGCAGTAAGTCCCAGGGTAATATCAGCCTGTAGATCGTTTGATGGCGTCTGCTGGTACGTCTGGAACAGGCTGTTGATCATCTCTGGTGTCTCAAAGTGTCGTACATTGGCACTGATAATCAGTGAACGGATTTCTGTTGGTAATTCCTCGAGGGACTGACCATCAAACCGCCGCTTGGCTTCCGCCAGCACTGTCTGGTCTTCGCTATAGATCATTAAGCCCAGGGCGGTGACGCGTCGTTCGCGGTCGTCGTCAGACTCGCCAGGCGTTTCGTCCCAGCCCAGTTCGTCAAATGTAGCGCGAGCAAACTTGCCAGAAATTTGCTTCAAGTGGGCTTTGCCGTCATCATCATCGTCAACAAATTTGCGTAGCTCCGCCAGTGCACCAGCCGCCATGTCGAAAACCTTTTCGTTGGTTTCATGTTTCAGTGATAGTGCCAGTGGTAGGAGTGAAGCTGAATTTTCAAACCCAGCCCGAGCTAGCAATGTAGCGTCCTGGAGCAGGCAGATTTTGTCCAGAGTCGGCAGCTCATGAATGGTGGTCAACAGTCGCTCACGAGTAGTGGTATCATATTTGGTCACGAAATGCCCGTTCAGTCCGCAGTTCAGCTGCAGCGGTTTCTCAATGGTGAACGTCTTTTCACGCTCGGTCAAAATTTCGTCATCAAGTGGTTGGTTGGCGAACAATGGAATTGGCCACAAGGCATCGGACGGCTGATGATCGCCAATGAAGAAGCGTTCTTGGCGTAGGGTGGCAGTCGGCTGCTCATCAGAGTTGTTCTGCTCGACCTGTACAATCGGCAAACCTGGCTGAGAAATCCAAGTGTTCATCAAATCGACAATCGGCTGGCCGCTGGCGGTTTCTAGCTCCCGCCATAAATCATTACCAACAGTGTTTTGGTAAGCAAACTTCTCAAAATATGACTTTAGCCCAGCCCGAAACGCCTCCTCGCCAATCAGCCGCCGTACCATCACTAGTAGCCGTCCACCTTTAGCATAGACAATTGCCGGGTCAAACAACGTGCTGATCTCGTCCGGGTGATTGACGTCGGCCTGCACTGGCTGCACACCGTCTAGGCTATCGCGTCGAAGCGCCACTGTGACCTCACCCGTCGCAAAATCCTCCCACATTCGCCATTCGGGATGCAGTGCGTCGACTGCCACATACTCCATCATATTAGCGAAGCTTTCGTTTAGCCACAGGTCATTCCACCACTGCATGGTCACCAGATTACCAAACCACTGGTGGCTGAGTTCGTGGGCGATGACAGTGGCGATGAAGCGCTTGGACGATTCTGGCGTTAATTTTGGGTCAGCCAGCAGGCAGCTTTCGCGGTAGGTGATGAGCCCCCAGTTTTCCATGGCACCCGACGAGAAATCAGGTAGTGCCACGTGGTCGGACTTTGGTAGCGGGTACGGCACGCCAAAATATTCATCATAAAAATCGATGGAGCGGGTGGCGATGTCCAGTGCAAAATCTAGCGTGTCTTCGCTTTGGGCTGGCGTGGCCCAGACATTGACTTCGACGCCAGAGGTGGTGTGAGCGGTTTTCTTGTGTAGTTCACCGACGACAAAGGCCAGTAAATAGCTGCTCATGCGCGGTGTTCGGTCAAATACCGTCGTGAGTGCCTCATCATTCTCTTCTTGCTGAACGATAGGCATATTACCGAGGACGGTGAGCTCCGGAGTGGTTACGAGCGTTACGTCGTAGGTGGCTTTGGCAGCTGGCTCGTCAACACACGGGAATACCTCGCGGGCATGGTGCGATTCAAATTGAGTGGCGAATAACTGCTTTTTAATGCCATTATGCGTAAAATAGCATGGGTATAGCCCGTGCATGGCATCAGTGATGGTGCCGGAAAACTCAATGCGAACGACATGTTGGCCGCTGGACAACTCTGGGCGCGACAGGCGTAGCTCATCAAATTCACCAAGGGAAAACTCAGCTAGCTGGTCGTCAATCAACGCTGAATGAATGGTCAAGTCTTTGGCGTGTAGCGAAATCGACTCACCAGTCGACTCGCCGGAAATAACCACTGTGCCAGAAAACAATTTTTCTTCGGCGCGTGTCAAGTCGAGAGTTAGGTTATGGTGCTGAGGCGTGAATGTGTGGAGTAGGCGTGGAACTGTTTTCATGGTTTCATTATAATATAGATATGGCAGTAGGGAAAATTAGACGTCGACAAATAATGGCACTACTCGTTATGGCGGTGGCGGGCGTCATGGTCTGGGCAATACAGCTGCAGCAGCCGCGAGCTATGCCGACTTCGCCGTCCATGCAGCAGCAATTATTTGGTGACTCAAGCGCCCAGGTGGAGTTGGCTAAGCTAGAGGTTAAAGGGCGTGCACCCAAAACAGGGTACACCCGTAAACAATTCGGTGATGGCTGGGGTAAAATTGGTGGCTGCTCCGTACGCGAAGTTATTTTGGCGCGGGATTTAATAGAAGCAAAAATTGACGATAAGTGCCGTGTGCTGACTGGGACACTGCGTGATCCGTATACTGGTCAGGCAATCAAGTTTCAGCGCGGTCCAGAAACTTCATCAAAAGTGCAGATTGATCACGTAGTAGCATTGAGCGATGCCTGGCAAAAAGGTGCACAGCAACTTCCACGGGAAGAGCGAGAAAAATTAGCAAATGACCCGTTAAACTTGTTAGCTACTGATGGTCCAGCTAATCAGGCTAAGGGTGATGGTGATGCGGCAACGTGGTTACCCACTAACAAGCTGTTCCACTGCCAATATATCGAACGACAAGTGGCGGTTAAGCGCAGATATCGTCTATGGGTGACAAATGCGGAAAAAGAAGCGATGGGCAAGGTGTTGGCCGGCTGTGGATCGGCGTCGTAATGGGCCGGGCTTCCAAGGACTTGATCGGTTGCAAATATCGCCCAAACCGCTTATACTAAACCCATGAAGATTTATCTTGGTTCAGATCATCGCGGGTTTGCATTGAAAGAAAAAGTATTTGCATATTTGGTAAAGAATGGCTACGCAGTCGAGGATGTCGGCGGTCGCGAGCTCAATCCTGATGATGATTTTCCGCAGTTTGCGGCGGCAGCAGCATTGCGGGTGATTGGTGATGATAGCAATGATCCACGGGCAATTTTAATCTGTGGCGGTGGACAGGGTATGTGCATGGCGGCAAATCGCTTCAAGGGGATTCGCGCTAGTGTCATTTGGGACGCGTATGAGGCAAGGATGACACGTAACGACAATAATTCGAATGTACTGTGTCTACCAGCTAGAATTCTAGAGGATAATGAAGCTGCCTGGAGGGGTATTGTTGAAACGTGGCTCAATACTGCGTACGCAGATGCCCCTCGGTATAATCGGCGCAATGCGCAACTGGATGAAATCGTATGAGTAGTGTGATCGCTCCGGCAATTTTGGCAGAGAACGCCCAGCAATACAAAGAACAAGTCGATAGAATTACCGGCTTTGCCGAGCGGGTCCATATTGATTTGACTGATGGTGAGTTTGCACCCACGTTTACCGTTAGCGTTCCAGAATTATGGGCACCAGAAGGCTGGATAATTGATATTCATGCTATGGTGAACAACTTGGATGAGTATGTACCAAAGTTGATTGCGCTGAGGCCGCATTTAATTATTATTCATGCTGAGGCCGAAGGTGACGTATTGGGGGCACTTAAAGAAATTAAGCGCTCGGGTATTATGGCTGGGCTGGCGCTACTCAAGCCAACAGTACCGCGAACCGTCGAAGAACTTATTAAGGAGGCAGAGCACGTCCTGATTTTTAGTGGTGAGCTAGGTAAGTTCGGTGGAACAGCCAGTCTGATGCAGCTCGAGAAAATTCGGCTCGTCAAGTTGATTAATCCGAATGTTGAAATTGGCTGGGATGGTGGCGTGATGGTTGATAATGCCTACAGCCTTGTTCAGGGTGGTGTGAACGTACTGAATGTTGGTGGGACGATTCAAAAAGCGACTGATCCACCGGCAATGTTTGCTAAGCTCCAGCAGGAGATTAGCAAGACGGGTGTGCTCGGGTAGTTTACCATGAGCCAACTCACGACTGGCCAGCTAGAAAAGAAAGCGCAAGAATTACGGCAGCTGGTTGTTCGCCAAGTAGCGACTGCTGGCAGTGGACATATAGCAGGACCGCTGGGTTTTGCTGATGTGATGGCGGTACTGTATTTTCGGATTCTTCGATTGCGACCAGAAGAGCCGGATTGGCCTGATCGCGATCTATTTGTTATGAGCAACGGCCATTACGCACCTCTAGTATATGCAGCAATGGTGACGAGTGGATTTTTATCAGAGTCAGCATTAATGAGCTTACGACAGTTTGGTTCGCGGCTACAAGGACATCCGGAGCGAGTGAAGCTGCCAGGGATAGAGACAACGAGCGGGCCGCTCGGTTGTGGCCTCAGCCAAGCGGCTGGTATGGCGTACCATCTACAGTACTTACAGAGCTCAGATCGCCTTGTATATTGTAGTTTAGGTGACGGTGAACTTAATGAAGGCAATATTTGGGAGGCGGCGATGTTTGCAGTCAAGTACAGATTAGGTCGGCTGATCAGCATCGTTGATCGTAATGCTATTCAAATTGCTGGCAGTACTGAGCGGGTCATGCCATTGGGTGATTTGGGTGAGAAGTGGCGCAGTTTTGGCTGGCAGGTACAGGAAATTGATGGACATGATATAGCGCAGATCATTGCAGCAATCGAAGCGGCACGAGCAGTACGCGAGCAGCCAAGCGTTATTATCGCGCATACGATACCCGGGCGGGGCGTTGATTTTATGGAGGGTGATTATCGGTGGCACGGCAAGGCGCCAAATGTCGAGCAAGCCGCTGCTGCGCTGGCGCAATTGGGCCTAGTGGCTGCCAAGGAGCAGCCGGGAGAAGGGGTGAGTGTATGAGTGTGCTACGGGATGACTGGCGTGCGGGAAATACTGCGTCAATGCGGCTCGGTTTTGGTCACGGATTAGTTCACACAGCAGTGAACAATAGTCGGATTGTGGCGCTAAGCGCTGACTTGGCAGAAAGTGTTGGCTTTGGTGAGTTTGCCGAGCAGATCGGCGCGCCGCGGTTTATTGAGGTTGGTGTGGCAGAGCAAAATTTGGTGACGGTGGCGTCAGGGCTAGCAGCGATGGGCAATATTCCGTTTGCAGCCAGCTATGCGGCGTTCAGTCCGGGGCGTAATTGGGAGCAAATTCGGACGACAATTTGTCTGAATAATCAACCGGTCAAGTTGGTCGGTTCACATGCCGGGCTGAATGTTGGTGCAGACGGCGCAACACACCAAATGCTGGAGGATATCGCGCTGATGCGGAGTTTGCCGAACATGGTAGTCTTAGCTCCGGGTGATGCCTGCGAAGCTGAAATGATGGCAGCAGTGATGGCAGCTGATCCGCGGCCAAACTATGTGCGATTGCCGCGGGCTGATATGCCGTTGTTCTTGGATGGCGCAGTGGCGATTGACCAGGCGTCTGTGCTGCGGCAGGGTGCCGATGTGGCGCTACTCGGTACTGGCACAATGACATATCAGCTGCTCATGGCAGCGGAGCAACTAGCGTACGCCGGTATCCAGGCGGAGGTCGTGCATTTTAGTACTATCAAGCCGCTGGACGAAGCAGCGGTCGTTGCCGCCGCCCAAAAATGCGGCCGTGTGGTGACAGCAGAAGAAGGGCAAATTGCCGGCGGATTTGGTAGCGCGGTGGCGGAAGTACTTAGTGAAAAATTGCCAGTTAAAATAAAGCGTATCGGCGTCCGCGACCAGTTCGGCGAGAGCGGTACGGTAGCTGAATTATGGCAAAAGCATGGACTGGATGTCGAGACAATCGTTCGGCATGTAAAGGATAACCTGTCGCCTATTTAGGCTTGTGTAAACACCGGGAGACTTCTTGAGTATCCCTGCATAGGTACATGTCACAAGTGTAGCAATCCCCTATGCTACTACGGTAAGTAAAAAGACAAGTTTCCTCATCAGAATTGAAACTATACTATAGCTAAAAAATAATACCGGTGCTTTGATGAAAACCGTACAGAAATAAATCCTAGGTCTCATTCACCTCTTTTTATTTTTCGCCATCGTTGCTATAATAACCATAAGCAACATAAGGGATGAAGCGAGGTTATGGGACTGACAATTTCTGACATTCGGCGCAATACCACGCATGCGCGTCATTTAATGCAGCGGACACGGGCGCAACATTTTGCGGTCGGGGCGTTTAACATTGACAATCAAGAAACGCTGATCGCGGTGGCGCGGGCGGCACAGAAACTGCAGTCGCCAGTGTTGGTGGAAGTATCAGACGCCGAGGTGAAGGCTATGGGGCTGGAGAACGTGCGCGATCTGGTAGATAATTATAAGGCTGAATATGGCATTGAGATATATTTGAATCTCGACCACGGGCCGACGGTGGAGGGCTGCAAGCGGGCGATTGACGCGGGTTATGAGTTTGTGCATATCGATATTTCTCAGGCAAATCACGATGCCTCGGATGAGGAAATCATCGCTAAAACTCGCGAAGTTGTCGAGTATGCCAAGTTCACTGGCGCGTTGGTGGAAGCCGAGCCGCATTATTTCTGGGGTTCGTCAAATGTCCACACCGAGGCGATTGATTATGAAGAAATCAAGAAAACCTTTTCTACGCCAGACGGCGCGCGGACGTTTGTTGAAGCAACGGGGATTGATACCTTTGCGGCGGCAGTGGGGAATTTGCATGGGTTGTATCCAGTACCGAAAGTGTTGGACTTGGAATTATTAGCACGCATTCGCCAGGCGCTACACTGCCAGATTTCACTTCATGGCGGGTCGGGCACACCGCTGCATTACTTTGAGGATGCAGCAAAAATTGGCGTCTCCAAAATTAACATCAATTCCGATATGCGCTACGCTTTCCGCACCACACTGGAAAAAACCTTGCGTGAAAATCCAAATGAATATGCCATCGTTAAGCTAATGCCGCCAGTGTACGCAGCCGTTCAGGAAGTAGTTGAGGCGAAAATTCAGGCCTTTGGCTCAGCCGGAAAGGCAGTGGTGTAGTGGCAAAAATTATTACCGTCGGCGCTGGTGTGCAAGATGTTTTTTTAAGCCAGTCAGACGCACTGAAACCGGTATGTGAGAGCCCAGAACATTGTTTCGCCAAGTTAGAGCTCGGTGCTAAGGCTGATGTAAATCAAATCCACTTCTCGACAGGCGGCGGTGCGACGAATGCTGCAGTAACCTTTGCCAGGCAGGGTCATGAAGTGATGTTTATGGGCGTTGTCGGCCGTGATCCGGCTGGTCAAGCGGTGTTGGATGATCTGGATGCGGAGAATGTTGATACGCGGTATGTTCAATTTTCCCAACAATACAATACGGGCTACTCAGTCTTGCTGTTGGCGCCAAACGGTGAACGGACAATCTTGACGTATCGCGGCGCATCAACGCATTATCATGCAGCTGATTTTACCGTGGCAGATGTCGAGGCTGATTGGCTGTATGTATCAACATTAGCAGGTCAGATGACAGTTTTGGATAAGGTATTCCGTGAGGCGCGAGCAGCCGGTATGAAAATTTGCTTTAATCCAGGCAAGCGAGAGCTAGCACAGCGCGAGAAGTTAATGGGACTGCTGGATGATGTGGAGGTATTGGCACTGAATAAAGAAGAGATGCAACAGTTGGTGCCGGGTGATGATCTGGAACAGCTGGTGCGGCGAGCGAAAGAGCTCGTGCCGGTGGTGTTGCTGACAGACGGCGTGAATGGCTCGATGGCGTCTGATGGTGTAACGATTGTCAGAGCGGCGATGTACGAGGATGTGCCGGCAATTGATCGGACTGGTGCAGGTGATGCATTTGCCAGTGGCTTTTTGAGTCAGTGGGCTCATGGCGCTCAGTTGAAGGACGCAGTAGTATTTGCCAGCGCAAATTCAAGCTCGGTCGTTAATCATATCGGTGCTAAAACCGGCATCTTATATCAAGGTGCACGACTACATGCCATGCCACTAAGCGAAAAGGAGTTGTAATGTCGAGAAACTTAACAAAATTATTGGGTGATTCAGTGCGGACACGAGTTGCCGTGAGTGAGCTTAGACGGATGGCTGGCGATGATAGCGATGTGAGATTGATTACTGAAATTTTAGCTCGGGCTCATTCAATTATCCGTGCACTTGGGCTTGATCCGGCGGACACGACGGGCAGAGAAGTGTACCAGGCGCTAATAGCTGCTGCGCCGCGAATTGACCAGATAGCCTGGGCGAGAGCTAGCGACTGGGTGATGATGGATTTTGATGGGCAGATTATCTCGTTTCATCCGGTGGATATTGTCGAAAATTATCATCATCAGTTACCTTACGGCCAGCACTGTATCGAATCTGGTAAGCGCGGGCTTGGCTATGAAATAACTCGTCGTTTTTCAGCTCATCCACGCACGCACACACCGACTGTTGAGCGCGTTGTCTGCGAGGGCGGGATTTGCTATATTGCCTCAGTGGTTGGTGAGCCAGTTAAGTCGGCGTCACCGTTCCAGTTGCCGGTAGCTAAGACTAAACCAAAAAGCCGCAAGCTAGCTAGTGTACCTGTAAACCCCCAAAAATCTGGTAGCAAAAAATCTCACAAAAAGACTCGGCAAAATAGTAATACTTCAAAGAAGCTCCGAAAAACTTGAATATCACAAGAACGGCTGGGTGACTGACGTGCTCTAATTGGTAGTGTGGTACGTCTTGTTCGCCTGTACTAACTCGATAATTTCGTCGACGCTGTCGGTGATAGTATAGATACCCAGGTCTTTCTCAGCGATGGCCCCCTCAGATAGCATATGATTACGGAAAAAGGCATCCAAATCACTCCAAAATGCTGTGTCAAATAGGATCACTGGCGCGCGGTTGGCTTTCTCGGTCTGGATTAGTGTCAATATTTCTGCTAGTTCATCCAGTGTACCAAAGCCGCCCGGGAAGTAAATATACGCGTCGGCAAACATAGTCATGACAATCTTTCGTGGGGCAAAGTGCTGAAACTCAAACACCTCGGTAGCATACTTATTGACTTCCTGTTCATGCGGCAGGCGAATATTGAAGGCAATCGACTCGCCGCCAGCAGCTCGCGCGCCCTCCTGAACGGCCTTGTTGGCGCCTTCATTGGCGGCGCCCATGATGCCGTGCCCACCACCAGAAACAATGGCATAACCGAGCTTGGCTAGCCGCTCAGCTGTTTCTTTTGCAGCGTTATAATAAGTACTATTTGGATCAGTGCGTGCTGAGCCAAATATCGTTACTGTTTTTTGATATTTCCGGAGAATCTCGTAGCCGCTCTGGATTTCGTCTTCCATCTTGCCGAGGCGGAACATCGCAGCCTGTAGCTGCACATCGCGCGGAATACATGTATGTTGTGGAGTCATTGAAGTGCCCTTTTTGTTTTATCGCTAATAACTGGTTAACTATAT
>CAUVPF010000023.1:0-9711 GCA_963553645.1 uncultured Candidatus Saccharibacteria bacterium
GTGGCCTCTGGCGGGGAGTCACTCGCAAACGCTACCACCGGCTGAAACACCAGCGCAATTATCGTTGACATAAGTAGTAGGCGGGTCAAAACCTTCATTGTGAACTCCCTGCTTGGCTTATGTTGACTAATTATTATTGTAAAAGAAATTCCCCCGAAACGCAAAAAGAGCGCCGTCGGGGGCGCTCAATACATAGCCTGAGCGAAGACTACTCCGCCGTGATGTCAGCGTTGGTGTGTACATTCACCACATCATCTAGGTCATCCAGCGCGTCAACCACCTTCATCAATTTCTGTGCGGTTTCCGTATCAGCGATCTCAACTGGTGTATTGGCGATGTAGCGCAGCTCGGCATCTTTCACACTCAAACCCTGTTCAACTAACTTATTCCTGACGCTCGCCAGTTCCTTCAGCTCGGTGTAGACGATAATCTCGCCGTCTTCCTCGACCGCGTCCTCAGCGCCAGCATCTAACACTTGCAGGAGCAATTCTTCGCCCGTACCTTCCACGGTGATCACGCCCTTGCGGGTAAACTGAAATGCCACACTACCAGCGTCAGCGATGCGCCCGCCGTTTTTGACCAGCGCGGTTTTCACTTCTGGCAAAGTGCGATTGCGATTGTCAGTTGCTGTTTCGATGATGATGCCGACACCGCCCGGGCCATAACCCTCATAGGCAATTTCTTCCAGCGCTGCTGCGCTTTTGTCAGCCACGCGGTCAATCGCCCGTTGGATATTAGCGCTTGGCATGTTGGCAGCCTTGGCTTTTTCAATCGCCATTGCCAAACTTGCATTTAATGTCGGATCAGTGCCGCCGCGCGCCGCAATGGCAATTTGATTACCCAATTTCGTGAAAATCGCGCCACGCTTCGCATCAACAATCGCCTTCTGCCGGTGCGTCGTCGCCCATTTACTGTGTCCTGCCATGTGTCTATGCCTCCAGAAAATTCGTTTCTTTTAGTATAGCAGAAAATGGGCGAGGGGTTAACTGTCGAGCCGGTCGCCAATGTTTCCTGGAAAGGTAAAGCCGCCGCAATCTGATTCTATATATACCCCTTTAACGAGTATATCATTGAAGCCTTTCTCGTCCTTAATGCGCAACCCATATTGAGAGGAGATGATTCCCCCGTGGGTATACAAACCCAGCATCCCTGCGACATATCCCATGACTCTACCGTCGTTATTCTGCTGCAAAATCCCACATGGGACTTGTATGGCAGGACAGTGGGCGTCCTCTGGCAAAGTCACATCAGAACCTACTAAATATGCCTTGGGAAGTGATTCATCTAAATTCGACCCCCAGATATCGGAATCATCGTGCTCGAGATCCATAACGTTCTGTAAAACCTCTTTTCGACGCCGAGAATTATCCTCAGCAATCCCCACCACAAGATCCGATACGCTTATCTCATAGGAGCTCAACCTACCTTGTCCTCGCCGCATATTCAAGTCGCCGATAAACTGATACATAATTGCATCGCTAAGCTTATCGGACTCAACAAGAGGCGCTACTACCTTTCGCATCCTCTCTAAGTACTTTTCGTTAATTGCGGCTTGAGCAGTCTGTAATGCCTCCTTAGGGTACGGGCCCTCTCCGTCCGTCAGGGCCTTATTCTCAGCACGCTGCCCAGCGATTTCTTTCAGGTATTCATTACGTACCTTGGTAATTTCATCATATATCGCGTTTAACCGCCGAGGTGTCATTGGCTCGCTCAGTTCCTGCGTCTCATCGTCTTGCACATCACTATAGCCCTCGGTCCCACTAGGCTGTTGCTCACCATCATTATCCGATGCGGCTGCTAGCCCCCATGGACTCATCGGGCCTTGATCGCCGTTATTTCCGCCTACTCTTTCGCCCATTTCACTCCTCCGAACTTAGTAATGTATAGTTGTCTCACCAGCCGCCCGAGGGCCGAACCCGCGCTCACTCACCCCGGGGGATTAGCTGAATGAACCCATAGTAGTACATCCATCAGGTTTCCTCAAGCATGAGCGAGATCGGTAGCATGCCATAGTCGTCAATGCTACTCAACCACATTACTCTCATGCAGCCGCAGCCCGGTCTGTCGCCGCATCCACCACATTGCCCCGATAATGACGAGGTAGGCAATGACCACCCCCAGCCAGCTCAAGTTCACCTCCAGCTGCGCCCAGTCCAGCCCCGCCAGCCACTGGGCGACGCCGACCATATACTGGAGCAGCCACGTCGTCGGCGTGGCGATGAGTCCAGCCACCACTGGCACATCCGCGCACACGCCAACCGCAAAGGTCAGTAGCATCGCCAGCGGCACCAATGGCAAGATTAGCATGTTCGCGATCAGCGCCACGTTACTGATCACGCCAAACGACGCCACCAAGAGCGGTAACGTCATGATCTGGGCCGACACCGTCTCGCCGATAATCTGCCGGATCACCCCGGGCGGCTTCGTGCCAAAAAAGTATCGCTGCAGCAGCGGCGCCAGGATAATCACCCCACTAAACGCCGCAAAACTCAATTGCCAGCCGAGGTCATTCCAGCCAAATTGCGGATTGATGAGTAACGTCATCGCCGCAGCGACCGGCAGCAGCACCAGCGGATGAACCGTCCGGCCATAATACCATGCCACCAGGCTCAGGCCCGCTACTAACCCAGCCCGCGACATGCTCGGGCTAAGGCCGGTCATCGCCATAAAGCCAATGATCATTGCGCCGGCACTCAGCGCTGCCAGATATTTCGATACCCGAACGAACAGCCGCCGCGCCAGCCGCACTAAAATTGTTAGGTTATAGCCGCTCGCCACGATCACATGCGTCAAGCCCGCCACCTGCAGCGCCGTCATCAATTCCAGCGGCAATGCCCGCCGTAAGCCCATCAAGAACCCGAGACCCAGCGCCGCCTCCGACTCCGGCACGTACCGCCGCACCCGCTCCGCGAACCAATCCCGGACGCCCACCGCCACATCGCCCGGTTGCTTGCGCATCACTCGCTCAACCGTTCCCCTGGACATCCGCGCTGCAAACGCCCCAAACCCATCAGTTAGCATGCCCCGAACGGTGACCACGTCACTACGTTTAATCGCCTGACTATGCCTCGTCACCACCCAGACACTGCCAGGCAGTCGCCGATCATTACTCACGATATCGCCCAACCGCAGCACTGTCTGCCCCTTTTTATCGACATCAGGATCTTCCAGCACCCGTCCGCTCAGCCGCACCGTTTGGCCGATCAGCGTTTGATAGTGCTCCAGCCCAATCTGTCCAAAACTACCTCGCCACAGCCCAATGAGCACTCCGCCGATCAGGGCCACTACGACCAGCCAGCGCCGCGCCCCAACGAGCGACGCTAGGGCTAATACCATTCCCGCCACCAACCACATCCAACCAGCAAACAACCCGTACGGCGCTCGCATCACGCTGATAACGCCGATGACGATGCCGACACCAGCCGCCGCCAACAGCCACGACACATGCAAACGCTGAGTGAGGCCGAGAGACTTCATGTCTTTAGTATACGCGAAGTGTGGCCAGACTTACATCAAATCACCGGATAATAGAATACGCAAATTAAAAGATCCTAGTTCATAAACTAGGATTATTCTCCACTTGGAGGGCCCACCGGGGCTTGAACCCGGGACACCCTGCTTAAAAGGCAGGTGCTCTAACCAACTGAGCTATGGGCCCGCGTATGACGCGCAGCGCAACGAAGCGAAAACGCGACTTTTCACATTTTATCACAGAAGGACGGCGTTTTCAACGCTTTGGTTTCTTGGCTGTGGGCGGCTTGGCCTTGAGCGGTACGCTCATGTCAACCAGGCCAACCACTAGCCCGACAGTTGCCACGTAGTACCACCAGTCGCTCAGCAATTTGTACGTCTTCATCGCCTCCGCGTCCAAGGTCATAAACTTGCCCAGCGGCCGCACCAGCACCGCCGCCGCTAACACGCCGACCAGCACCGCCGAGATCAGCCGTAGCAACTTGCCAGGTCCCTTTGGCCCGGTAATTAATAATAACACCAGTGGCCCCACTGTCAGGATAATCGTTGCGATAACACCATTCGGCAATCCCACCACGCTACTAACACCTAGCCCGCCGATCACCCCAGCCAGCCACTCCGCCCATAATTCCGCCAGCAATGCACCAGCCGCCAGTGCCAGCGCCAACACGCCAAATCGCCGGTTCAACACGAACGCTAGTGCCGTCACCACCACAGCCACGCCACCAAATAACAATACCAGACTCACCGCTGCGCCTCCGTACTAAACCGCGCAGTGACACCTGGTTTAATGCTATGCTCCTTGGCGCTACCCGCTGGCAACTCCAGTACGTACCGTGCCGGAACTGGTGTGCGATATACCTCATGCGGCTCATTGTCGGGCCAGGTATCACGCTTGACATGCACGACCTTTTTCTTGGCGTCCAGCCAGATGATGTCAATCGGGATGCGCATATCCTTCATCCAGATTGGTATGTCGCCATCCTTCTCTGTCACAAATAACATCCCCTCGCTCTTGCCCAATTCCTGCCGACCACCCAAGCCACGCGCCCGCGTCTCGTCCGTATCAGCGACCTCTACCCGAAATGTACCCTTGCCGATGTCAACAGTCGTGTATTTTTTATTCATCTGGTTCGCCACCGTCCATACGCAGTAGCCAACCCCGGCCAGCACACCGAGCACGATCACCCAAACGATGATCCGCTGCACTATCGACGCCGACTTTGCACTCATACCCTCATTATAGCAAGTTTATCTTCAGGCGCCGACTTTATCTTTTTTATTACCGCGCTTGGCATTGCGATCAATATAGTCAATAATCCGACCAGCCACATTGCGGCCTGTCACTTTTTCAATACCAAACCCTGGACTGGCGTTCACCTCCAGCACTAATGCACCACGACTTGAGCGCATAAAATCAACGCCGGCCACTACCAGACCCATTGCCTTGGCAGCCTTGACGCACATTTTTTGCTCGTCCGGCGTCAGCTTAACGACCGTCCCCTCGCCACCTTTGTGTAAATTACTGCGAAAATCATCGTCCAAACTCTGCCGTTTCATGCTAGCCACCACTTGACTACCGACCACAAATGCCCGAATATCGGTGCCGGCTGACTCCTTGATAAATTCCTGCAACAGCACGTTTGTGCCGTCAGAATTACTGAGGTAAAACGCCTGCATGACCGACTTGGCGGCCTTCAGCGTCTCCGCTAGCACCACACCGTTGCCATGCGTCCCGCGCGCCAACTTGATGATCGCCGGCGTGCCGCCAATCTCGTCCAAGAGCACATCGATATCCGTTTCGTTGCGCGAGAACACCGTCTTTGGGATCGACACCCCAGCCCGGGCCAGTAACTGCGTCGAGCGCAATTTATCCCGTGCCCGCGTAATGGCGATTGACCGATTCATAAAAAACGCCTGCGGATTCGCCATCTCCAGCTGCCGCAATACCGCCGTCCCGTAGCGCGTCATATAGCTAGCAACCCGCGGAATGAACACATCGAAATTACTGATCTCCTTACCGCGATAAATGACTTTCGGATGTCGCTCATCGATCGATACATAACAATTTTTATATTTAACAATCTTTACATGGTGACCGCGTTTTTCGGCCTCTTCTCTGAGTCGGAGGGTGGAGTAGTTGATGTTGCCGTTACTGAGAATTGCGATTTTCATGACTACTTATCCTTTGGCTTATGGTATTTTTTATAAAATTTGTGGGGATTCTTTGCCAGCTCCTTATTCAGCACTTTGTTATCGGCAGCATATTTGTATCGATGTGCCGCATCACCCTCGCGCACATCAACCAAGAACTTGCCAGCAACAGTACGACGTCCTATTAGGACTGGGTATAGATTACCAGAACGATCCGAGAGGTTAAATAGCGCTTTAATCTTACGTCCCTTAATGGTCACGGTAAAATGTGTTCTATAGCGAATCTGCTCATGTCCAGATGAGCTGCGTACCATTGCCACAGTGAAATCCGTTCGCTTAAAAATCTTCCCGTTATAGTAAGGCGAGCCTTTGCCAAATAGGGCAAACTTTAACACACCATCTTTATCAACACGAATATTGCTTGCCCATACCGATGAGCTGTCTGCACCAGTATCAACTTTGGCCGATACGCCAATAGCCCGCCGACCAAAATCAACACGAACGTTTCGGCCAATAATAACGTTGCTCTTCTTGTGCATACTAGCTTATTATAACATAATTATCAAATAAAACGAACCTCCTCCCTTTAAAAGATCTATCGGAGAAGCTCTGCTGTCCTTGCGACAATACGCTCAATAATTGATGAGTTATCGTGGTTACGTACAGCAGCATAAAGTTTAAGTGCAGGTGAGGTGTTGCATTCATTAAACCAATAATTACCCTCGCCCCTGTGATCAACAATAAACATATCAACCGCCAGAAGACCAGCGCCAAGCTCCCGAGCAAACTGTTTGGCAATATTTATATAGTACGGACTAGTCTCACACATTACCTCATAGACTGATGCACCGTCTCTGACCATAGTCGCCTGTGACAAAATGTACCGATACCCCGCAGGCAAGACTCGCTGGCTAACCTCTTGGCTATTCATGATGCTTTTAGTCCAGAGTGGATAGAATATCTCCGGCCGAAGCAGTAACCGGGCTTTGTTTTCCTCCTCGACCAGCTGAGCAATGGTCTTCACCCCATCACCAACTACCTGTGGCCGTTCTCGTCTTAATACAGAGATGACCTCACCATCAAGCACTGTAAAACGATATTCCTCTGCCATAATCTGGCGCTGGACGATTGCAATATGATGCTCACACCACGCCTTCTTTAACGCTGCCGTAAGTTGTTTTGTATTAATCACATCAAGGGTTAATCCTATTGACTGATAGCCATCAAGAGGCTTCACGACTACCGGCTTTCTATCTGCCATAAAACTCTCAATCTTAGGCAAACTATCGTGATCAGTGCAATATATACTTTCGGGAACCATAATACCTAGTTGCTCGGCCAACTGATATGATGATTGCTTATTACCAGCTAGACAGTGCACCTCGTGACTATTCATGGGATACGACATCTTTTTTCCCGCCAACCATAGTCTGCCACTAGGTGCGGTGACTCGTATACACAATTCACCATTAATGTACGCGTCCTCGATAAGAAAACCACAATTGCGTAGACCATTCCAGAGTGCGCTTTTCCGATCAGAGGTAGAGAAAAGACTACTCATGTCTTTATTGTATCACACTCTGACACACTATAGGCAGCGCGAAAGACACGCACCATCAGCGGCCTCCATCAGCCCCTCTGCTAGTGCTGTCAATTTTTGATCAACATTACTACCGGTAGCTATCTGTGGAATAGGGTTGGCTTCAAGAAAGTATGGGGTACCAGTCTTTGCCTCACATATAATATCAAGGCCAGTCATTTCCCGATATAGAGTTCGCGACATAGTCTTTGCTGTACGTACCGCTCCAGAAGAAACTTTTTCAATAGGGATAATCCTGGCTAATGCACCAGCTGATATATTATTAAGATGACTATCCCCCTTGCCTATGCGCTGAATAATTAGCCTAATCTTACCACCAACCATAAAAAAGCGATAGTCTGAATTATTAGAAGCTATGAATTGCTGTACTAAGAAGGGGTTATCCTGGGTATGTTTCTCCCTATAATCCGTAATTTCTGAGACTGAAGATAGAAGATGGTTATCCTGACCACGACTTGCGCTAGCTTTCTTAAGTATAAAAGGCTCATCAAAGTCCTCCCTTCTCATATATTGTTGTAGTGCAGTAATATTTGCACAGAATAAAGTACGCGGGATCAAGATATCGTTTAGGGCAGCTCTCATCATTTGCGATAACTTAGAGGTAGATCGATTATGGAGCGCCTCACTATTCATTATAGTAATTTTATGGTGATTCAGATATAGCGCTAAGGCATAAACAATATCACCATACATCATACAGCTAAACCAATTAACCAGCATGACTGCTGCGCATTCTCTTAGGGCGATATTCGTCCTAGTATCAATCACCTCGATTTCCCAAGTTGATATATCAAACAGGATATCGTCAAAACTAATATACCGAACCTCATATTGATTTCCATCAACATACGGTCGAAGCGAATTAGCAATTTGCCAAGCTGTCTCCTTACCATTTGGATGGGTGCTGAGCCCAATAATTGCAATAACCTTCATATCAACACTCTACACCGTAAGCGCCATCATCATCAACTCTTGCTGCTCGGGGTTAGTCGGATCATACTTACCAGCAAAGAGACGAGTAACCCCATCAGCGTCCTGATTGGCATATAGACTCTCCAAATGTCGCATCGCCAAAACGCGCCCCTCGAGATAAGCAAGGTCCTTGTTAAAGGTTAACGGCGCTACACCAGGCTGGCTATCCGCTAAATCAGGTTGCGTACCACGGAAGATCCGCACGCAGGCGCCATACGCCGTCCGCTTCTCTTTATTTATCATTTCCCGGGTCACTTCTTCATCATTCTTTAGCCTCCCAAGCAAACGATATCGCCATGCTGTCTCGAACACTGTGCGAAAATCTGCACCCTGCTCCGCCAGCGAGATATTAATGTAGTGGCCAAGTTTTGCAGCTGTCCATTTCGGCACAGTATCACCAATCATTTCCTCAACTGTCGTCGCCAGCCCCTCTTCAAAGGTCAGATAGTCTGGCCGTGGAGTGTCGGTAAATAAACCCATTCCCAGGACTGGTAGTTTTGTCTTAAGCCCATTAATTGACCGTTGTCCATGTACTCCAAATTCGTGTAGCACCTTGCGAAATAGCTCATCACTTGTCGTAATCGGCGCTCGCTTACCGCCAACCACTACTGCCATCTCTGGAGACTCCCAAGACAGCGCGGTCTTGCCTTCTACTAGCTTCACTGTTACGCCGCTCGTATGATCAGGATCCCGTAGCTTGATCACCGCTTGAAACACTTCGACGATATCATCTGGGCCACATCTATAATCTTTACCATATTCTTCAACTTTCTGATTCCAAAACTCCTGCACCAAGGCTTGAATATCAGCATTTTGCTCAATAATCTGCTCACCCGCCCACTCCAGTGCTCGATTATCCTTAAAGCGAGGAAGTCGTGCGTCACCATCTTCAGCACGGAGCATTGCCGGTATCTCTTGACCCTGCCAGGTAAAGCCATACGCTAGCTCATCGCACAAAACCTGGGCAGTCGGGTGATAGGTTTTGCTATCTAGTATATTCCACAGCTCATTAAGTGCTGCATCACGAATCTCTGGTTGCGGCTGACCATACAGTTCATGACCGAGTTGCTGAGCCTGCTCCTGCACCTCGCTCAGATATTCTTGGTCTCCCTCTTCATGATGCAAAAACTCTAGCCGACCGAGCAGCTTCACATATTCCATCTCCGCCATACGAAACCCAAGAGACGAATCAATCGCCCCACGAAATACTGAGTCAGGTTCACGATCAGTCGCCTCTTCACGGGCTTGGCCAAGTGCTATAATACCCCGATCTAGTGCCGACATATCGCGAAAGCGCGAATGTTCAAGTCGGGGATTACGAAACTCGCCAGCGATAAAAGCTCCCCGCTGATCAAGCGCGTTATTAACAACAAGCTCTGTATACGACTGAAACCCGGCTTCAGGAAGATTGCGAGGATTAATAATCTTTTCAATCGTTCGCGGTTGGTGCGATGCTAATTCAAGGCCTTTATTCATTTTTCTACTGTAGCATATTTATACAAAAAAAGCAAGTA
>CAUVPF010000024.1:0-9694 GCA_963553645.1 uncultured Candidatus Saccharibacteria bacterium
TATTGAATTTAAGTTATACTGTACTAACTCTTTCTAGATTTTTCTAGTTTACGGTCAAAGTGCTCCATCATGTGCTCAAGTCTCAATAAATGAGCTAACTCCCCTACATTCTCTCGATACAGAGTACCCGGTTTCCGCACTCCATTTTCATCAGTAGCAACATGTTCAGCAGTACCATCTGGAGAAAACCACCATATTTCACCATCAGTTTTTGTAACCACATGGTCACCAGTATACTCGCGGCCTCTCTTCTCCCTTTGTAAGTGATTCGTAAGGCGCACTTCCTTGATCACACCCGTTCTAGGATCATAAGAGGTTGACACACGAACACGCCTAGGGTCGGAATCAGTACCTCCAACATCACGTGTCTCAACCATGCCAATAATTTGCCCGCCATCCTCTTGCTTCGTCGCAATAAAATCACCGTAGCACGAAACTTGCTCTACCTTCACATTTTGACCTAGAGACGGAAGGTCATACATAGCTGGTAGCCACCGCCCTGTCGACTCATCACCCTTATCCCTTCCCGACATATACTCACTGGCATTTGTAAACATCTTAGCGACAAATTCAGGGGACCCCACCTTTGTCTCTGGGAGGCCTGAGCCATCTTTCAGTTCTGCTATGCGCGGCCCCTGAAGGGCCACCCTCGCCAAATTCCTTTCTTCTTGCTGGCGTGTATGTTCTGCATTTTCTTTTAGTGCCTCTTCCCAGGCTGTATCTACATCATGAACCCGCCCAAAGTTTGTCCCGAAGGTTTCATTGATTCTACGTTTTAATGATTTGCCCATACTTTTTATTTTCCTTATCTTTGCTACTGCAATATATGATGCACTAATGGTCTACATATTACTCTATTTTCTTTTGTTTGTCAAGTATCCCTACGCTATCATCAGTATTTTACTAGTAGGGCCGCCACCCCCACCAATATGCTATAATAATCCATATGACAAAAATCTCTCTTGACCTCGAGGCGTTGAAGGCGGAGCGAGTAGCGCTGGGCGATTTTTTGGCGCGTCCCGACGCGTATGGCTCGCCGGACTTCACGAGTAAAAATAAGCGATTTTCAGAGCTGGAGACGCTTATTATCAAGGGTGAAGAGCGAGCGACGTTGGAGCAAAATCTACGTGACGCCAAAGAATTAGCGAATGACGGCGGCGAATTGGCAGAATTAGCAAAGGCTGAAATCACTGAAACTGAAGCACGCCTGGCAGAGCTGGAAGAAGAATTATTCATCCTACTAACACCAAAAGACCCGAACGACGAGAAAAATATCATCATAGAGATCCGTGCTGGCGCTGGTGGCGACGAAGCGTCGCTATTCGCGGCGGAATTATACCGCATGTATTTACGCTGGTGCGAAGCCAACGGCTATAAAACCGAACTCATCAGCGAATCCGCCAACGACTCAGGTGGCTACAAAGAGGTCATCTTCATGGTCAAGGGCGACGCGCCATACGCCAAATTGAAATTTGAAGGCGGCGTCCACCGCGTCCAGCGCGTCCCAGTCACTGAGAGTCAAGGTCGCGTCCACACCTCCACCGTCACCGTAGCGGTGCTACCAGAGG
Source organism: uncultured Candidatus Saccharibacteria bacterium (assembly GCA_963553645.1). GTDB lineage: Bacteria > Patescibacteriota > Saccharimonadia > Saccharimonadales > Saccharimonadaceae > Nanosynbacter. The sequence continues at coordinate 1,569 of CAUVPF010000024.1, forward strand.
CTGAGGAGGCCGACGTTGAAATTAATCCAAGCGACCTACGCGTTGACATCTACCGCTCCAGCGGTAATGGTGGCCAAAGCGTCAACACCACCGACTCGGCGGTGCGCATCACTCACCTACCAACTGGTATCGTCGTGACCAACCAAGACGAAAAGTCACAGATCAAGAACCGCGAAAAAGCCATGAGCGTGCTGCGTTCACGCCTACTACAGATGAAAATTGATGAGGAAAATGCCAAATTAAGTGCCGAACGACGCTCACTCGTTGGCACTGGCGACCGCTCAGAGAAAATCCGCACCTATAACTTCCCGCAAGACCGCATCACCGATCACCGCATTCACTACAGCCGCAGCAATATCCCCGCTGCGATGAACGGGGACATTGACGATTTGATTGAGCAACTACAACGGTATGAGCGGGAGTTGAAGGCGAAGAACGCGGAAAATTAAGCTTCAAGTGATTCAGAGCTAGATTGATCTTTTAGCTCACGATACTTTTTCCAAAAATCACTCAGACCAGATTCTCTACTTTTATCAGCTAAGGCAATTGCTGTAAAGCCAGTGTCAATCATCCGCTGAACTCGACGCCGCTCTTCCTCTTGTGCACGCCAGAGGGCAAGTCCTTCTAAAAAAGCCTGCTCACGATACCCCAATGAGTGATAATGGCCTATGCGCAAACTATCTTCATCCAGCAATCTACAAGCCTCCCCGATGTCTGGTGTGCAATACCGTGTGTCAGTTTCAGTAGCAGCTTGCACAGCGAGAGGTACGTCAGTCACCCTAAGCTTCAACCCAATCCCCCTATTCCTCAAAATGAGAGTAGCCCAGGCTGTATAACCTTCCGGTGAGTAACGCGAACTACCCTCTAGCTCCTGAGTATTTTCTATTCTTTCAATGCGATGCCTCACCGCTCACCTCGCTTCCCTAGTTATTATAGTATATGAATATTTCACATATTACTCTCTCTTGATTTGTCAATACTTTTTACAACTTTTTGGCTATTTTGCAACCACAATCACTTTACTCATTCCTAGGCCTGTGGTATAATTAACAACATGAATATAGCAACCTGGCTAAAGAACGCCGCTAAACAGTTAAAAGCTATCGGTATTGCGTCGGCGCGGTTGGACGCCGAGCTGATATTGGCTAACACCCTGCGGAAGAACCGGACGTACCTGCATGCGCACCTGGATGAGGAGATTGACCCGCGGCGGGTTGATATCGCTGACGCCAGACTGAGCTTGCGCCTTGATCGAGTGCCGCTGGCGTATATTTTGGGTTGTAAGGAATTTTACGGACGGAAATTTACCGTTTCACCGGCCGTCCTGGTGCCGCGGCCGGAGTCAGAGGAGATGATTACCCTGTTTTTAGCGCTGACAGCCGGTGAGATCGCGCCAAAGACGCTAATTGATATCGGTACCGGTTCGGGCTGCCTCGGCATTACAGCAGCGCTAGAGCGGCCATCCCTGCGGGTTATCCTGTCGGACATTAGTCCACGAGCCATCAAGATTGCCGAGAAAAACGCGGGCAATTTGCAGGCGCAGGTGACACTGCAGCAACAGTCACTCCTTTCCGGGCAGATTGAGCCAGTAGATTATATCTTTGCTAATCTGCCGTATGTTGACCGGGACTGGGAGATTTCGCCAGAGCTGCGTCACGAACCCGCTGAAGCGCTGTTTGCGGCAGATAATGGCCTGCAGTTGATCGAGACACTCATTGAGCAAGCGCCACGCCACTTGACGGCAGATGGTTTGCTTTTTCTGGAGGCCGACCCGCGACAGCACCAAGCAATTCTCCATAAAGCAAAGCACCACGGCCTTCACGAGGTAGAAACGCGTGGCTTTATCATCGTCCTACGCCTTGTAAGCACCAAGTGTTAGCTTAACCCTCCGTTCCTTACCGTCACGCAGGATGGTGAGCTCCACCGTCTCACCCGGCAGAAATTCAGAGACGAGGCTACCGAGGCCACCCTGTTCACCAATCAGCTTGTCATTTACTTTAGTAATGATATCGCCGTTCTTGATGCCCGCCTTGTCTGCCGGCCCGTCAGCGATGACCGCTGATTTACTACGCGAGCCACCAACGTACGCACCACTTCTGACTGGTAATTTGTATTCGGCACGAACCTCAGGGGTAATAGCAATATATTGCACGCCAATGTATGATTTCTGGATTCTACCAGAACTCAGCACACTGCGCACCAGCCCCTTGGTAGCGGCAATCGGAATTGCAAAGCCCACACTCTGCGCATCTGAGGCAATTGCCGTGTTAATACCGATAACTTGGCCTGACATATTGAGGAGCGGCCCGCCGGAGTTGCCCGGATTAATCGCAGCATCGGTCTGAAGCAAATCAGTCAGACTCTCGACTGCGTCACTATGCTCGCTAGTAGCGGCTTGAACTGGCCGACCCTTTCCTGAGATAATGCCTGTTGTCACAGTATTTTGATAACGACCGAGCGAATTACCAATCGCAATCACCTTCTGACCGACACGCACGGTGCTTGAATCACCCAGCGTGGCTGCCGGCAGGTCATTCACGCCGTTGATCTTGAGAAACGCCACGTCATTTAACGGGTCAGCACCGATACGTTTGACGTCCGTATACTGCGTACCGTCACTACCCATGATCTCGATTGTTTCGGCATCTTTGACGACATGTTTATTTGTCAAAATATAGCCGTCCTTGCTAATAATAATCCCCGTGCCAGCGCCTTGCTGTACTGTCGCACGCGAAAATGTTCGGCCATTCTTAGTAGTTACAATTGAAACCACACTTTTCGATACGCGCTGCACAACCTCGCTGACATCCACCTCGTCGCGTGACATGACGAGGTTGCCATCAGGAGTAGACCGAGCGGGCTGTTTGCTAAACTGCATCATGAGCCACGATCCCAGTACCGCCGCCCCAACCATCAGCCACACAACCGTGACAACACAAGCGCTAATTAGTGCCAGTTTTCTACGACGCGGTACGCCCGATCGAGATTGGGTCTGCTGAACTGAACGAGGTTCTTGCTCCACTATAGTGTCACCGAGTTAAAAAATAGCAAAATGGTCAGAATGAGGGCTGAGGCCAAGATAGCTGGACCAGCAATTTCAGCAACAACGATCGTTTTATGCTTGTGCCAAGAAGTATAAATACGTTCAGCCACAAATGATAGCAACGCAAAGATGATTGTCGCCTGCGGTAGCTGCAAGGCATTTACTCCGAGTAGTGCATAGCCAAATGTCCAGTAATGCGCCAGCCAGCCAATTTCTGCAAATACCAGACCCCATGCCAGGCTGAGTACGGTAATTTGCTCCTCACGAAATGTCGATAGAAAATGCCGAGCCGTACCATAGCCAATGACCAACGCACAAACCACGACTGCTGCTGCTGGCCATTCATGTGATACCGCAAACAATGCCGCCGTACCAATAAATACCGCGAGACCTGCCTGCAATGTCATCTGCCAGCGCTTTGATAGTGGCTTGATGGCGACAAGCCATATCGCATAAAATACCGCTAGCGCAATTCGTAGCTCCAGTGTCGCTTGCTGCGCATACATTAGTGTCACCACACCGAGTCCCACTACTACATCAACGAGACTCCCTTGAATATTTGTTAGCCAGAACTTAGGTCGCACTGACAATGTACGCCATTTACTCAGCAGCACCAGCACAATCGCCGCCAGTGGATAGTGAATCTCCTGTGACATCCAAAATAGGACCGCTACCATCCCTAAATTAAGCGCGTAATAAGCGATATTACTGAGAAGTGACCGTCGCCTGGCTGTTTTTTTCAGAAACTCCATTACCACCCTATTATACCAAATTACGGTCCAATTATCACCACGAAGTCGGCTTCGGCCGGCAAGTTGAACGCCGGCTTGCCCTCGGTCAAAGTCACACCATATAGTTCTTTGATCTTATTAGCAGAAGCTTGTTTGGACTTACCCGACTCTAGCTGATAGATCTTGTATTTTTCAGTAATTTTCTGTGGAGAGTTACCAACATTAACGACATTGAGTGATGCTGCCGTGAGGCGATCGGCCTCAGATTTGGCTACCCCAACCACGCCACTACCATTCAGTACCAAGACGCGCGCTTTTTCCTTGGCGAGGGCATCACCGTATATTTCTACCTTAATGAATGATCGAATTTGTGAATAATTAAACTGACCGGCTGTCGGCACGACCACACTAGCGCCACCAACACTACTCGTACCGAGCAAAATATTATCCTTCTCAATAAAGCTGAGGCGATGAATGTCAGTGTCTTTTATCTTGGAGGCGACGTCCATTACCGTACGGACCTCTTTGGCATCAACATTAGTGCGCAAATTCTTGCCCATAGCGTCCATCAGCGCCGTCACCTTGCCAAGATCAGTTAGCGTACCCGTCGAGGCTGCCTTGTTCTTGAGCGCCATCAATACCAACTGTTGGTTTTTCTCGCGGTCAAAATTCGACTTATCCAGCCCATAGGAGCCACCCAGCGCACCACGCGCTCGCGAGAAATATAATGCTTTATCACCATCCATATCATTTGGCCCATTCTTAAAGTGAATGTAGTGTCCCGTTGGACAACGCTGCTTCCGCTGCTCTGCTGACAAGCCCTTCTCCCGACACATCCAGTCAACACTTGGGTCAAACACACCGCGCGGATCATCACTCTGTACGTTTACCGTCACGCCGCCAACTGCGTTAACCGCATCCTTGATCACTTGAGCATTCACATGCGCTACATATTGTAGATCCATACCAAAAATCTTGCCAACAAACTCGCGACTGGCCTCCATCCGCTTTCTCTCGGCTTGCTCATCATTACCCTTAGCAATACAGTCAAAATACTCATTGATCTTGCCTGCGCTACCAGAATTACAAACCCGCCCAAACTGCACGTATAGGTCGCGCGGAATACTGAACATATAGGCGTCGTGTTTCTTCTGATCAATACTGAGCACCATCATCGAGTCAGTCAAGGTCGCGCCCGGGTGCTCCGGGTCGTCATCCGTCGTACCGAGAATCAGCATGTTACTTCGCCCGTGTGCATCCACTTTCAGCGGCTGATTCTGAAACAAATCAATCAGGCTACCACCACCAAACACTCGCCCGGCATTAACCCATGCCTTGTATAGTAAAAATCCACCCACTAAAATTATCAGCGCCACAATCACCAGAATAACAATCTTCAGCTTGCGACGTTTTTTGTGCGATTTCTTACGCTTCTCTCGCGGCGTTTCGGGTTTCTGAATATCAAGGTCTTTGAGTGAATTGCTAATATCTTCATCAATATCGGCAGTCGAAGAGGTCGCGAGGCGAATCCGGTCAGCTTGCGACAGCGACTGGCGCGGCGCTGCGGCCGGTCTACCAAGTGGCTGTACTGGAACAGAATGTACCGCCGGACGAGGTTGCGTAGCCGCCTGCTCTGGCGATACACCACCCAAACGAGACCGCTGAACCCTCCGCGGTACAAATCCATCGACCGAATTCCTATTTGAAATTTTCACTGCTCCTTATTATAGCACACTTCTCTATCGATCAAGCTTTTGGTTTTCGCCACCAAACCATGTATAATAAGGCGGATGGATGCTCATTTTCTCGATCGACACCCTCGTCTACGGGACAGTCTGGGACTGATTATTTTTGTGGTTGGGGTGATTATCGGGACGATTTTGATAAACACCTTTGTCTTTCGTAGTTTTGGCGTACAGGGACCAAGCATGGAAAACACCATGCACACCAATGACCGCTTGATCGTTGACCGACTGTCGGTCACGATGAAACAGCTTCAAAATCAGCAATATATCCCCAAGCGCGGCCAAATTATCGTCTTTAAAAACCCTAATTACAATCCAACCCTCGGTCACGATGAATATATCGTTAAACGGGTAATTGCTTTTGCTGGCGAGCGCGTCACCGTTAAGGATGGCGTCGTTACCGTCTATAACAGTGAACATCCGAACGGCTTTAACCCTGATACAACTATCAACAAAAACGAACCAAAGTCACCCACCTCTGGCGATGTCGACACCAAGGTGTCCGAGGGGACAGTTTTCGTGATGGGTGATAATCGTGAGGGTAATTTCTCGTGTGACTCGCGTAACTGCATGGGCAACATTCCGCTATACGACATTGTTGGGCCGGTCATCGCCCGCATTTTCCCCTTCACACAGATCAGAGGGTTTTAATAATCAGTCAATCAGGTCGCGGATCCGCTCAAAATCCGCTTGGTCTTTGAACGGGATGATAATTTGACCGGCACCGCGCTTACTAGTGCGAACTGTAATGTTAGCATGAAGTTTTTTCGATAGGCGCGCTACTGACGAGGCATGCAGCGGCTCAACTGGCTTTGGGGCTGACGCGTGGCCTGATGGCTGCTGTGCTCGCTTCCAGGCGGCAATCATCTGCTCAAGCTTGCGTACACTCCAACCCTGATCAATCGCCTGCTGCAATAAATCCTCTGCCACGTCATCTGGCAACCCCACTAATGTTCGCGCCTGCCCTTCAGAAATCTTATTTTCAAACAGCGCCGTCCGCACCACGCTTGGTAATTTCAAGAGACGCAGCGTATTACTAATGGCGCTGACCGATTTACCACCAACGTGCTGACCGATTTGCTCCAGTGTCATATTGAACTGGTCACGCAGCTTCATGTAGGCCGTCGCCGTCTCCAGCGGATTGAGGTCACGTCGCTGCAAGTTCTCGATCAGCGACACCTCTAATCGATGCTGATCGCTTAAACTACGAATAATGCTCGGCATCTCTACTAATCCAGCCAGCTGCGCCGCTCGCCAGCGCCGCTCGCCAGCCACGATCATGAATTGTGCCCCACGTGGCGTCACAACGATCGGCTGCACCACGCCGTGACGACGAATCGAATCGGCCAGTTCACGCAGCGCCTCCTCATCAAAGAACCGCCGCGGCTGGTCTGGATCTGGGATAATGTCTGCGGTAGGCAGCTGGCGTAATTGCGACATTGTCGCATCTTGACCAGCCGTCGGGTCAAAAGCCTCGTCAAACAAATTTGTCGGTATCAGCGAATCAAATCCCCGCCCAAGTCCCTTTTTCATCCTTCAATCCTCTCGATAATTTCTTTGGTCAGCGCGTGGTAGGCCCGCGATCCCTTCGAGAAACGATCGTACACGCCAACTGGTACACCATGGCTTGGCGCCTCGGCAAGGCGAATGTTACGCGGAATCGTCGTCTTGAAAATCGTATCAGCAAAATGCTTCTTAATTTCATCGTACACCTGACTTGATAGAGTCGTTCGCGAATCAACCATGGTGGTCACCACGCCAAGTAGCCGCAGATGTGGATTGAGTCCCTTGCGAATCAACTTCATCGTCTCCATCAGCTGCCCTAGCCCCTCGAGCGCATAAAACTCTGCCTGCACCGGTAGCAGAACATACTGCGCTGCGATCAGCCCATTCACGGTCAGTAGACTCAAACTCGGTGGACTATCGATGATCACATAATCATACCCGGCGAGACTCGCCAGCGCCTGCCGCAGCCGCACAAACCGCCCCTCAGCCTGCGCCAGCTCGACCTCAGTATTTGCTAAGTGTGGCGTTGCCGGTGCAATCGACAGGTTTTTAATGTCAGTCTGAATAATTATATTGTTCAAAGCCGTCTGACCAGTCACCACCTCAGTCATCGTCGCACCCAAACCTTGCTTATCAATACCGAGTCCACTGGTGGCATTTCCTTGCGGATCAAAGTCAACGATCAGCGTCCGCTTACCGGCTTTTGCCAAAAAATATGCCACATTAATTGAAGTTGTCGTCTTACCAACACCACCCTTTTGATTTGTCACCGCAATAATCTTCGTCATCGATACCCCTTCTGCTTACCTCATTGTACCATAGTTTCGGCCATAAAAATACCGCCCTCATCACGGGGCGGTACGATTGTTCACCTAATTATTTGATCGAGGTTATCTCAATCTTAGTGTACTTCTGGCGATGACCAGTTTCTTTGTGAACGCGTTTCTTGCTCTTGTAGCGGATGACGCGGATTTTGTCGCCCTTAACTTCTGCTTCAACGACCTTTGCCTTCACCACCACACCCTTGACGGTTGGTGTGCCAACTGTTGTTTTATCACCATCAATCACTAAAAGTGCGTCGAGAGTGAGTTCTTTTGTGCC
>CAUVPF010000025.1:0-9684 GCA_963553645.1 uncultured Candidatus Saccharibacteria bacterium
CTTGGATAGCGCGCCATACACGACAAAGTTGATAATTGTGATCACACCAAATTTCGGCAGCGCCCCCCAAAAACTATCGTCTGAGGCCCGAAACGGAATTACCAACACGCTGACATAACACACCACCGCCAACGGCACCGCAGCTAGCGCCATCTTGACAATTGCCTTGATAAATGTCGCATCAAATAGCTGTGGCATCCGCCGACCTAAAATGACGCACAAAATCACCACCTCGATAAAGGCCACGACCGACTGCGCCCACGCCAGACCATACGGGCCAAGTTTCACGTAGTAGCCAAGTATCACCGCCAGTGCCACATTCAGCACAATCGCAAAAATTGATACATACATCGGCGTCTTGGTGTCCTGCTGCGCATAAAATCCGCGCGCCACCATGTGATACACCGTCCTGAATAAAATCGCCATCACCAGACAACCGAGAATATTTGCCATGACCGGATCGCCATTATTATTGATAAAGTGTACTATGTAGCCGCGGGCGAAAAATGTCACCACACAAATTGGGATAATCATCCAAATCACCGTCCTGAGAAATGACCGCAGGTCCCTGCGAAATAGATCCGGCCGCTCTGAGGCGAGGCGTTCAGTTAGCTGCGGAAAGGCAGCGTTGGAAATAGCGACGCCGATGAGGTTGATCGGCATCATGTGCAGCGTCAGTGCTTGATTATAGCGACGAATGACACCATCCCCCATCCGCGACGCCAAGTTGACTTCGGCCAGGCTGACCACATAATCCATTCCCTGATCAATTGAGCGCGCCGGCAGCAGCGACAAAACTTTGCGAAAGCCATGGTTGCGCCAATAAATCTTGAAATCATAATCAAAACCGAGGCCGATCAATCCAACCGCACTGACGATGAGCTGCAGCACCGACCCGAGCACCACACCGAGCGCCACGCCCATGATGCCGCCATCAAAGATCTGCCAACCGAACAGATTGATGCCGTTGGTAAACCACAGCGTACCGATGATAATCCCGACATTGTACAGCATCGGCGCCAGCGCATAGAAGGTGAAGCGACCGACCGCTTGCTGGATGCTGGCGATCACCGCCGCCACCGCAAAGATCAGCGGATTTACGGCGATCACCCGCATCATACTGACTGCCAACGCGTGACCTGCCTCGCTCAGCCCTGGCGCGATCAGATATTTCATCAGTGGATCAGCAAAGACAATGATCAAAATACTGGTCACCAGCGTCACCAATGCCATCAAATTGATCATACTCGAACTAATTTGCCAGGCTGATTGCTTGTTGCCCTTGATCCACCGCTCGTTAAATACCGGGATAAAGGTGACGCTCAGCGCCCCCGACACCAGAATCGCAAACATAAAATCCGGCACCATGAACGCCGCCGTATAGGCGTCCAGCCCGACTGGATAGCCAGCCAAGTGAGCCTTCTCGTTCGGGAAATACGCCGCATTCAAAAAGCGATCGCGCAGCAGCCCCAGCAAGCTCGACAGCAACATCGAGCTCGCTAAAATCGTGGCGGCTAACTTGACTGTCAGCCGCTGATTGATCTTGTTGACAACATTACGAACGCGCCCCATAACAATTTACGCGTGTAACTTTGCTTCCTTTGGCAGTTTCGTTCCCGAAAGAATCTCATCCACCGCTGCTTCTTCTAATGTCTCGTCTTTCAGCAGCGCCTCAGCCAATTTGTCAAGGAACGTACGGTTAGCTTTTAATACCAGCATTGCCCGCTTCTTGGCTTCGGTGATCAGCTGCGACACCTCCTGGTCGATCAGCTTAGCAGTCTCATCCGAGTACGGCCGCTCGCGAGTCATCTTATCAAACATCAGCCCGCCGTTGTCTTCGTGGAACACTTGGTCGCGCAAGCTCTTGCCCATACCTTGCTCAATCACCATATCGCGGGCAATCTCAGTGGCCTTACGCAGATCCGAGCCAGCGCCCGTAGTAATGCCGTCATCACCGTAAATAATCTGCTCGGCAATTCGGCCGCCCATCGCCCGAGCCAAGATGTCCTTGAACTCATAGACGTTGGTGTAGCTCTTATCCTCTGGCGGCAAGAACCAGGTGACGCCGCCAGTGCCGCCGCGCGGAATGATCGTCACTTTGTGAACTGGATCAGAGTCTGGCAAGACATGGCCGACGATAGCGTGGCCGGCTTCATGATACGCCGTCAATTCCTTCTCGTGGTCGTTCATCACCTTAGCCTTGCGCTCCGGTCCGATCGCTACCCGCTCAAACGCCTCGGTTAATTCTTCGTTGGTAATTTTCTTCTTGTCACGGCGCGCCGCGATGATCGCTGCCTCGTTGGCGATATTAGCAAGATCCGCTCCCGATGAGCCAGCTGTCTTGGCGGCCAATTTATCGAGGTCAACTGTCTCGTCGGTCGGCTTTTTCTTGAAATGAACTTTCAGAATCGCCTCGCGATCTTTGCGCTCCGGCAGGGTAATTGTCACTCGCCGGTCAAATCGCCCCGGGCGCAGCAACGCTGGATCGAGCACATCCGCCCGGTTCGTTGCCGCCAGCACAATCACATTAGTGTCACCATCAAAGCCATCCATTTCCACCAGAATCTGGTTCAAGGTCTGCTCGCGCTCGTCGTGGCCGCCGCCCATACCTGAGCCACGTTTACGCCCCACCGCGTCAATCTCGTCGATAAAGATGATACACGGCGCATTTTTCTTAGCCTTTGAGAAAAGGTCGCGTACCCGGCTCGCACCAACGCCGACAAACATCTCGACAAATTCTGAGCCAGAAATCGAGAAGAACGGCACGCCGGCCTCGCCAGCCACGGCTCGCGCCAGCATGGTTTTACCAGTACCCGGATTACCGACTAGCAACACGCCCTTCGGAATCTTGGCGCCTAATTCCTTGTACTTCTTTGGATGCTTCAAGAAATCGACAACCTCCTGCAGGTCCTGCTTGGCGTTGTCATTACCAGCGATATCCTCAAACAGCACCTTTTCCTTGTCCTCGCCATATAGCCGCGCCTTGCTCTTACCGAAGCCCATCGCTTGATTATTCTGCCCCTGGGCCTGGCGCATCATGAACATGAAGAAGATCACGATGATCACCACCGGTACGATCATCACTGTCAGATTCCACAGCACTTCACCGGTTTGCGATGGCGGCAGAACGTTAATTTCGACCTTGGCGTCCTTATTCAAGCCTTGCTCATAAATCGTACTACCGGATTCCTTGACTGATTTCTCGGTCGGCTGTTTTTGGCCTCTGGGGGTAACTTTCAAATCGTTGCCCTGAATATCGATCTTGGCAATTTCCCCGGCATTTGCCCGTCGCACCACCTCAGTCAACGCCACGTTCTTCAGATTGCTATTTGGCGACAGCGCCGCATACACTGCCAGTCCAAGAAAAATAATGATTGCCCAAAACAATCCAAACCGGGCAACCTGCCCGACCCCTTTCTTAGTATTCTTTGGCGTCTTTCCTGCCATACGTCACATAATCCTTTCTCTTTCATCCTAGCGAGTCACTCGTTTTATTGTAACACTTTTTACGGATAATTTCACCCGCACACCGGCGGCTGGCTGCCACACCGTTCCTGCTCGGCCAGTTTTGATGGCGATCAGCAGTCGATCCAGCTGTGCTGAGAGTAGCGACACGCCAGTCAGTCGCTGCACTTCTCGGTAGAGTAGCTCGCGCGCCGGCTCAATTGGGATATGCGCCCAAAAATAACGACTGCCAAGACGTGACGATAACCGCAATGTCTCTTTGTCAATCTCTCGGCGTAGCCGCCATTGCTGACGCCATAACCGACCAAGCGCCGCCCGCTGCTGATCAGTCAGCTTCACTTGCAGCTGTCGGCGCAGCTGATTACGCAGATAAGCATCTGATTGGTTCGTCGCGTCCTCTACCCACTCCAGCCGGTGGCGCAGTGCATAATCATATATGTCTTGCTTCGTCCACTCCAGCAGCGGCCGCTCGATACGCGGATCACCCATAGCCGCCAAGCCCCGCCAGCGCGTACCACGCCGCAGGTTGAGTGCTATCGTCTCAATCACGTCATCCTGATGGTGGGCCGTCGTCACCCGCCCACCCCAGCGTGCCGCTGCGTCAAAGAGAAATTGATACCGCCGCTGACGCGCCACATCTTCGCTGGCTGTCGGCCCCAATTCTTCACGCCTCGTAATATACGGTACATCGTACTGGCGTGCTAGCCCTGCCACGAACTGCGCATCGGCCGCCGATTCTGTCCGAATTCCATGATCAAAGTGAGCCACCGCCACCACGTCCTGCCCACGCCGCAATATAGTATCGAGGAGCACCACACTGTCCACTCCACCCGATACCGCAATCAGTCGTCTCATGAGGATATTATGACACATACTGCGGGGCTACGTGATACAATACTCACTATGCACGAGACAACCATCCTCTGCTTTGGTGATTCCAACACCTTTGGGCAGCGGCCCGATACGAACGCGCGATATGACAAGTCGGTGCGCTGGCCGCGGCGACTGGGGATGTTGCTGGCGAACGAGGCGCGCCAATATTATGTCGTTGAGGAGGGACTAGGCGGTCGACGGACTGACCTTGATCATCCCAACCCAGCCAAGCCGTCGAGAAATGGCTGGACGTATTTTCCGCCGTGCCTGGCCAGTCATCAGCCCGACATCGCCATCATCATGCTGGGAACAAATGATGCCCAGATTTGCCACCAGCGACCAGTTGAGGCGATCGTGACGGCACTGGCACGCTACGTAACATATTGTCACGAATCAGATGTCATACCATTGCTGGTTGCGCCGCTCATTCCAGACCCTACTGGGCTGTTCAATGAGGCAATCGTACCGCGATCGGCGTGGCACTTTGATGACACAGCCGTGGCGACCCTAACTGCACTGCCCGAAAAAATCCGAACTTATGCCGCCAAGCATGGTGTTGCGTTTTTCGACGCCAACACATATGCCGAGGCCGGTGTAGACGGGTTGCACTGGACAGCAGCAGGTCACGAGCGATTTGCCCGAGCGCTCGCCCAGATGATACCTAAGATATCGTGAGCTAACTTTAAGTATTATTTTCACAATTATATGATCCTATCGTCAACTCTTGTAACAAGGTGAATAATGTGTTTATCATACGCTTACATTAAAATACCGCGGCCCATACAGACCGCGGATAAAAACAATTCTGGTAGCACCGGGTGGACCCGAACCACCGACCTCAGGCTTATGAGTCCTGCGCTCTAACCAGCTGAGCTACGGTGCCACACGTCACCAATTGTACCAAATGAGTCAGAAAATCTCAACCGCCTCGAGAACCTACTTATCCGGCGGGGCCTAAACCGCTAATCAAAAAACAAGGCTAGGCAAGTTTCGCCCCGACAGCTAAGCAGTTAGCTCCACACCCTCTTCATCCAGCAGCTCCAGCCGCCGCATCACCAACGAACGTAGCTCCTCGCAAGTCCGCCGGCGCTGCCATGTCCGCAGCTGGTCGTTATTGACCGCGTCTAAAAATTGCCCGAGCTCGTGCTCAGTGATATCCATGTTGTTGCCTTTCTGTGTTTGTTAAACCGTGGCTTTACTATAGCACACATTTGACATAAGTGCAATAGTATGACAGCTCGCATAACCACTCGCCCAATACTCCCATCGGCTTCCCTCGGCAAACCGCTTGTGATAAACTGGAGGGAGAGGATTTTACACAAACATGACCCCGGCTATTATTTCATCACTCGCCATCGTCGCCTTCTCGGCACTGATCCACGCTAGTTTTCAACTCAGCGTCAGCGTCTTGACCTTGCTCAGTGGCCATTCCCTCGGCAAGCAAACCGCCCGCCGGAAAGTATTGCGACTGATGAACGGATTCGTGTGTGGAGTGTTGGTGCTGACCGCGCTGCTGATATCGGCAATCGTCTACTACCTGTCGCTCGTCATTCATCATGCCGCGCAGGCCGAGCAACTAGTGGCGGCCATCGTCTGTGGGCTGATGGTCGGGCTGGGTGTGGCGACTTGGGCGGTGTACTACCGACGGGGCGAAGGTACAGCCTTGTGGCTACCGCGCAGCTTCGCGACCTATCTATCAAAGCGCTCAAAAGCGACGCGTCACAGCGCCGAGGCCTTTAGTCTCGGGATGGCGAGCGTGGTGGCTGAATTACTGTTCATCATCGGGCCGATGGCGGCGGCGGGGCTGGCAACCGTCCTATTACCGTCAACCGAGTGGCGCCTCATCGCCATCGCCCTCTACGTCGTCATATCGCTGCTATCACTGGTCGTTGTCTTGGTGCTGGTCGGTAGCGGCCATTCCCTCGCCCACCTACAACAGTGGCGGATGGCGCATAAACGTTTCTTGCAATTTGCAGCTGGCGGCAGCTTGATCATTTTGGGCGGCTTTTTATTCGTTGATCGAGTACTCGGCATCGTCAGCTACGGGGGTTTTTAATGCCAAGCGAGCATGCAAACCGACCAATCATCGATGTTGTCAAGCGCGGCAAGCGACCGAGCGAAGAGTTTGATCCGACAAAACTCCACCACTCTATCATGGCAACCTGCCTGAGTATCCGCACACCCGAAGGCCAAGCCGACGATATCGCCAAGTCAGTCACCCTCGGCGTGATGAGCTGGTGCGAGACCCGACCAGAAATTACCACAAACGACATCCGACACCGCGCGACGCAGCTGCTACAGAAACTACACACCGACGCAGCATTTGTTTATCAACACCATAAGACGATCATGTAGGGGGCACATGGCACAAAAACCAACTTTTGACTATGATGTAATTGTTATCGGCAGCGGCGCTGGCGGTTCACCGGCCGCAACTGTCTTGGCGCGCGCTGGTAAGAAAGTCGCCATCATCGAGCGCGGTACCTTTGGCGGCGAATCCCCAAACTGGGGCGACATTCCGACGGGCGCCCTGCTCTATACCGCCGACGTTTATCACGAGGCCAAAACAGCGGCCAAGTTTGGCCTGCGCACCAGCACGGTCGGCTATAATTATCCATCACTCCTCGCCTGGAAGGACACCGCCATCAAGCGCACCGGCACCGGCGGCAACCGCAGTTACTACGAGAAACAAGGCATCAGCGTCTTTACCGGCAGCGCCCACTTTCTCAGTCCCAACGAGATTACCGTCAGCCGCCGCCACTTATCAGCGCGCAAATTCCTGATCGCCAGCGGCTCAACTTGGCGCGATGATCACATCCCGGGCCTCGACGAAGTGGCTCATCACACGCCGCAAACCATCCTCTCGCTCAAACGCCCGCCCAAAACGCTGTTCGTGGTCGGCTCCGGTACAACGGCGATGGAGCTGGCATATTTGTTCTCGACTTTTGGCAGCAAGGTGTATGTCGCCGAAACCGCCGGGCGCATCTTGCCCGAGTTTGACCAAGAAGTTGGCGAGCTGATCGCCGCTGATGCCAAGGCACAGCGCGGCATGAACATTCTCACCCAGACAAAGCTGGTCGCTGTCCAGAAAGATGGCATCGCAAAGCGCGTCACCTACGCTCGTGGTGGCCAGCAGTATTCAGTGCGCGTTGATGAGATCCTCATCGCTGACGACCGCTTGCCGACGACCGACATTGGCCTAGAAAATGCGGGCGTGGCATACACCGAACATGGCATTCAAGTCAGCGAAGCGATGCAGACTTCGGCGCGGCACATCTTTGCGGCTGGTAGCGTCGTCGATCTTCAGGCACAGACACACACCATTCTCAGCCACAGCCGCACCGCTGCACACAACTTACTACACCGTAATTTCATCGCGCTTGACGATACGCCGCGTTTGACGATCGCATTCACCGACCCGCAGATCGCCCGGACGGGACTGGACGAGGACGACTGCCTGCGCCGTGACTTGAAGATCAATGTCGCCCTCGCGCCGCTGACTTTGACCGCTCGCAGCAACATCACCGACCGGCGCAGTGGGTTTGTCAAATTGATCAGCGACAAAAAAGGCGTCCTGCTTGGCGCCACCATCGTTGCACCAGGCGCCAGCGACTTGATGACCGGCCTCAGCCTCGCCATCCGTCACGGCCTAACCGCCAAACAACTGATGAGCACACCAAACTGCTTCGTTGCCTGGTCAGAGGCCGTGCGTATTGCGGCGGGGAAATTGGCAGCTGATTAGGCATTCCTGAGATTCTACTTTTCCATGAAACTTCTGATGGCTACCGCTCGCCATCATTACGACGTGCCTCAAGCGCATCATGGAGACCGTTAAGTATCCAGTGCATTCTGGCAACCATAAATTCGCCGTCTTTACCGCGCATGCCATCTCGTAGTTTCTTTTCGGGAGTATCTTGTGACCAAAACCTTGTTTCTGGCGGAATTGCTAACGGTTGCTTCAGGTCTAGCAGCGAGTCATCCCGCATATCGGGCGGGGTGTGCTGTTCGACCGCCTCTCTTGCTAGTTCCTCAAGCTCCTTTGCACACGTGCACCGCTGACCGCCCCCCCTACATACTGTATCTCGTGTGTTTTCTTTTGAGCCCATCTCTCTATTCGTCTTATCCTCCGACTGGTAGTCTACCGGCAACTTATCGGTAGGTTGAGACGCTGGATTAAAGTGCTCTGTCATGATGTTCTAATATAGCATGACCAGGTCAAAAAGGCCAGAAACTAGGCCACTGCGGTCAATTTACGTCATAGCTTCACATGTATCAAAAATAAAAACGACCTCAACTCATGAGGCCGAAAAATCAATGAAACGTGGTTGCGGGGGCAGGATTTGAACCTGCGACCTTTTGGTTATGAGCCAAACGAGCTACCAGGCTGCTCTACCCCGCGGCACATTGTCCATCTTAGCAAACACGCATTATTTTTGCAAGTTCTGACTCGTCCGCCGCGCGCCAAAGAGGAAATTAATCCACTGCTGGAAGTTACTGGTCGGTTGTTTTTGTGGCGTATTGTGGGCGGTCGGTTGCTGCTTGGCCGCGTCGGTTGACGGCACGATCAGCAATTTTTCGCCGGGCGAGCCACGGCCGAGGCGCTGGCGCACTGCGAGATCGAGGTATTCGTCACTTTCATAATATTTCGATTCGTACGCCAGCAGCTCAGTGCGCAACTTCTCGACCGTCAGCTGGTACTTCTTTTGATCGACCATCTGTTGCAGTTCATAATTGCGCTGCATCGACTCAATCGATCCCCACGCCCAACTCAGCGCGATCAGTACCGCCGCCGCAACCACAACATTGTTCAGCGTCAAGTAATCGTGACGCACGTGGTACCAAAATCGTTTGAGTTTCAGCATGTTCATGTTGGTTTTATCAGGAGGTATGGCTATATTATGAGGGATTGGGCGGGGTTAGTCAAGATGAGTGAGTATACGGAGGATTTTTATGATAGTATCCTATGGAAGGTCATCGATAGTGCGTAAATTCCAGTCTTTGTCAATACGCTCCCATGTTTCGGCTTCCCATTCAGGCGATAATCTTCATCGAATTTTTGCCGCTATGTCTGGATGTCTGGTAGAAAAATCACGCACGAGTTCTTCAGCTGTCTCAAACCGTCGTTTTGGCACTTCGGGCATCTCCTCTGCGTCCATTTTCAAGGCTCTCTTCCCGAGCTTCTTCTTGCGCGCACGCGAATATGGCCGACCACATCCTTTACATATTGCCTCCGCCCTTCCATCCGCTGACGTCACAGACTGTTCTTGTTCTGATAGTTGATTTGGCTGTAAATGCTCCGTCATAATACTTGATTGTAGCATGAATGGTTAAAAATTAGGAGGAACC
>CAUVPF010000026.1:0-9417 GCA_963553645.1 uncultured Candidatus Saccharibacteria bacterium
ACTGGTTTTTCTCTGGGTTTTCTACTAAAGATAAACCAGATACTATTTGTCGCAGGGGTACTAATTTAAAATCGATGTCTGTAGTAGTTACTTTTTCTGGTTTACAGGCTGCTATTGCTAATATGTCTAATGAGACAAAGAAAAAGGCTCTACAAAAAAAATTTAACAACAACGAAGATGAGATTACAATAAAGCGTGAAGGTAGTGAGCCTAAAAAGCGTTTCCTGTTGACACCAGCTGGAGAATGGTCTGATCCAATGGGAGCAGATAGAACTTGGGGTGACTTATTGCCTAAACTGGAATATGTGAGTACACAAATAGCGGTACATGATATCAATGGATACAAGAAGAGCTCACCAATAGCAGAGATGCTGTCGGGGGTGCTTGGTGCAATAATTGAGACAGATACCCAATATCAAGCATTTAAAGAACAATTTATAAAACTATTTGGTGATAATGATTCTCCTGTTAGGGTAGAGCTAAATGCGCTTGGTAGTATAGTACAGGGATATTTACAAAAGCAGTTCCCTGACGGGACAATGGTAAACTTTAATGTTGAAAATCCGATTTTTGAGGATCTACTAAAGAATTTTACCACTGAAGTTGACGACGGTGTGGTAACTTCAGCCGAAGAAAAAGGCGACGGTATGCAAAGAGCTTTGATGCTAGCTATTATTCAGGCTTATGCTGATTATAGGCGCGAACGTGCGATTGCAAGGAAATTTATTTTTTTGATTGATGAGGCAGAGTTGCACCTGCATCCAACGGCTCAGAGGGCACTAAAGAATGCATTAAAAGAAATATCCACAAATGGTGAACAGGTTTTCATAAATACTCACTCGTCTGTTTTAATCTCTGATGATGACCAAGATGAAAAAATATTTGAAGTAAAGAAGAATAATGGCGTTACTGGTATACATGAAATTGAAGAACATGACAAACAATTCGTGGTTTTTGAATTGCTTGGTGGTTCTCCAGCTGATATTCTTTTACCTAAAAACTTTCTAATAGTTGAAGGCGCAAGCGAATGCGCTTTTCTGGCAAGGATAGTTGATAGATTTTATCCAGAATACAAAAGGATTCTTATACTATCTGCTGAAGGTAATGAAACTCAGCAGGGTCGTTCAATGAATATGGTAAACAAGGCGTATATGCCAACGAAGTCAATTTATGGGGGCAGAGTTGTTATTTTATGCGACAAGCCAGAAGGTAGAGAGGCTGATTTCGAAAAATTCATAAACAGCTATAAACTTAAAAAAGACGAAGACTACTTTATTCTCACACAGGCAAGCCTCGAAGAATATTATCCATCACCATGGAAGAAGAGTAGCGAAGAGACCAAAGAGTTAGGAAAGAACAGGGAAAAAGTTGTATTAGCTAAAAAGGTTGCAGAGGAGATTACGCAGGAACAATTTGAGGAAGAGATGCCGCTTGTATTTAATGCTCTCCAAAAAGTAGCGGAGAGGGCGTTTGATTAGCTTTATGAAGCTCCACTTTGATCCCAACCAATCCTATCAACTCGACGCCATCGATGCTGTAGTGGATATATTTACCGGCCAGCCAAAAGACGGTGACGGTGCGACTCGCCATATGGATCAGGATGGGCAGTTAAGCTTGGAGGCGACAATCGCTAGAGGAAATAGCCTGGTGCTGGATATGGCGCAGATTACTAAAAATACATGTGCAGTTCAGGAGCGAAATGATATCTCGACGGATGAAAGTAGTCTGATTAGCAGACCTGGAGTGTCAGAGAGTTTACCTCATGGTATAAACTTCTCCATCGAGATGGAGACCGGCACGGGTAAAACGTATGTGTACTTGCGGACGATTCATGAGCTACACCAGCATTATGGTTGGAAAAAGTTTATTGTCGTGGTGCCGAGTGTGGCGATCCGTGAGGGCGTGCTGAAGAATTTGGCGATTACCAGGGAGCACTTCGCCGACCTCTACAATAAGCCGGAGATGGACTACTACGTCTGGGACAGCAAGAAGACTGGTCAGGCTCGTGAGTTTGCGACGAACAACACCTTGCAGATCATGGTGATTACCATTGATAGCTTCGCCAAGGCGCAGAATGTGATGAACAAACAGAGCGATTATGGTCGGCCGCTTGATTTCATCAAGGCTACTCACCCGGTGGTTATTCTCGACGAACCGCAGAATATGGAGACGGACATACGGCGGAATGCTATTGCTAGCCTTAATCCGCTGTGCACGTTGCGCTATAGTGCCACGCATAAGCACTTATACAATTTACTTTACCGGCTGACTCCGGTCGATGCCTACGATAAAGGCTTGGTCAAGAAGATCGAGGTACATAGTGTCCAGAGCGAGGATAATTATAATGATGCGTATATCAATGTATTGTCGTTGGAGCGCCAGTCGAAGACTCGCTCATTCGCCAAGATAGAGGTGGATGCAAGTGACGAGTATGGCTTGCAACGCAAAATTATCAAGGTGTTTCCAGGTGATGACCTGGAGGCGAAGACAGGGCGTTCAGTCTATGCCAGCTACTATGTCGAGTCGATCAATCACGGTGATAATTGCGTCGAGTTTAGTAATGGCAAGGTAGTTTACGTCGGTCAGCGCGATGAAAGCCTACATGATGATATTATCAAGCGACAGATTGAACTGACAATTGATGATCATTTTGATAAACAGCATCGGCTAGGTGACGGCGTCAAAGTGCTGAGCCTATTTTTCATTGATAAGGTCATGAATTATCGTGAATATACGTCCAATGGTGCCAGTAAGGGTAAATTTGCCAAGTGGTTTGAGGAAGCCTATAGCAAGGTGGCGTCTAAATCAAAATATGCTGGCGTGATGGATAGCTTGTCGGTGAGTGAGGTGCACGATGGCTACTTTGCGGCAGACAAGAGTGGTCAGTGGAAAGATTCTCGTGACACCAAGGGTGAGGGTGGACGGACGAAGGACGATGATACAGCATATACCTTAATCATGAAGGATAAAGAAAGACTACTGGATATAAATGAGCCGCTACGGTTTATCTTTAGCCACTCGGCACTACGTGAGGGCTGGGATAATCCTAATGTATTTCAGATCTGCACGCTTAATGAAACGTTGAGTCAAATGAAAAAGCGCCAAGAGATCGGTCGAGGGTTGCGCCTGCCGGTCAATATTGATGGACAACGAGTGTATGATGATAACGTCAACGTGCTAACGGTAGTGGCTAACGAAAGTTATGCAGAGTTTAGCCGCAAACTCCAGACAGAGATTGAGGAAGAGACCGGCATTCACTTTGGCGGACGAATCAAGAATCGTGACAGTCGGCGGGTCGTCAAGTTTCAGAAATCACGGGCGCTTGACCCAGCCTTTAAGGAATTATGGGATAAAATTAAGCATAAGACGACCTACCGGGTGGCGATTGATACAGAAAAGTTAGTAACGGAGGCGGCCAGTGAATTAGCGCAGGTCACTATTAGCAAACCGAATATCGCTGATGCTAAAAACCTGATTGACTCCATGGGTAATGATAGTGGCTTTATGGTGCGCGAGACCGGTTTTAACACCTATGCGGCACGCCAAACTGAGGTAAAGATACCGAATTTATTAGCGGATATTCAGCGTCAGACACAAATGACTCGCCGGGTGATATTTGATGTGCTTGATCAGGCGGGGATGTTTGAGCAGATATTTATCAATCCACAGCAGGTTATCGACGAGGCGGCTCGGGCGATTAATCGGGTGAAGCAGCGTTTGGCGGTTGACGGTGTTAAATATCACAGGACAGGCGAGTATTATGACATGACGCTGTTTGAGAATGATGAGTTGCAAACGTATCTGTATGATGCGGCGATGAAGAGTGGGGCAGTTGCAGTGACTGATCAGGCAAAAACCATCTACGATTACGTGGCGGTTGATTCGGAAGTTGAGCGTGAATTCATGCAGTCGCTGGAGGACAATGCTGACGTGAAATTCTACATCAAGCTACCAGGTTGGTTTAAAATTGATACCCCGGTCGGCAAGTATAATCCGGATTGGGCGGTGGCGTTTGATGGTGATAGGCGGATTTACTTTGTGGCGGAGACGAAAGGCTCGGATGATATTAACGATAATCACTTGAGCGCTAATGAGCGAAGTAAAATTACTGCGGCCCGCCAGCATTTTGCAGAAATTGATGTACCATATGTGGCACCAGTGAGAGATTGGAAAAACACAGTAACGAGGTTAAGAAATGATTAAAATACAGCTAAATCAAAAGCAAGATCAGCAACTGAAAGAAGCTCAAAAACAGGCTGATGATAACAGAAATATGCTCGATAAATCAAGTCAAGATATACGAGAAGGAAAAATAGATATATTCGATCAGATTGCAAGATACTCTGGCGGTACGGCTTCAGTGATGTTCACTTTCCTTGGTGTTCTTATTGGATTAAAGAATGGCAAAGTACATATTGATTGTAGTTTTATTGCTGCAATGATGCTTTTTGTTGTCTGTATTGCCATATCGTTATTTTTGCGTCAAGCTACGAGGCTCTATGGTTATTATCAAACTAATCAGCTGAGATTGGATAGCCTACATAACAGGTATACACTTGAAAAGGATACTCTTCAGGACTATAGCCCCGGAGCTAATACAAGAAAAGATACCTCAAATGTCCATGCAGAATTAGAGAAAGCAACCAATAGTATAGATGCTGAAAAAGCAAGAAACCAAAAGAAAGCTAGACTATGGAGTACAATTTTTAAATATGGCCCCTGGCTACTCTACATGATATTTGCTGGTGCGTATGCATTTTTGTTTTGCTTTGTTGTTAGGGTTTCTAGTAATTTATAAACAGGAGTTAATACTGTTGAAAGTTAACGTCAAAAAGACTTTGGCGAAATATGGCTACCCGCCAGATCAGCAGGCACTAGCAACCGATATGGTGCTAGAGCAGGCCAAGCGCTATGGTAATGAGTGGAGCCAAAAACGCGCGGCGTATGACGCTGGCGGCGGAGCGAGTTTGTTGGATTAATTTACTACTTTCTCTTTGGGTCTATAACAAACCCGCTTCGCCGATACATATAATCACCAACCGTCAATCCTTTGCGAGGGAATGTCTCGGCTAGCTCTCGTCGTTCAATGTATGTCTTTGTAACTTCGACGATCCATGAGCGACCAGATTTTTCAACCAGATAATAGCGTCTATCGCCTTTAAGTTGTCCAATGGCTTCGCCGGAAAAAGCCATATCAAGCGTTCCAGCTCCTACGAAAAAGTCGATGATTTTTTGCCACCACGTTAGTCGTCTGTGACGATTTAACGATTCAATTTGGTCGGCATCGGCAAATTTGTCTGCAACTGCCAGGTCGGATGCTGAATATCCTTTCATATCTGTCGGGTAGGCATCAAGATCAAGTGGTTCGCGTATGGCCGAAGCTAATCCTGCTCGTGTGTAGTCGAGCAGCTCATCCACACTAGTGTTGAATAATTTTGCTAGCGCTTGCACGTTGTCTATGTCTGGAAAGCCCGCACCTCGTTCCCACTTAGCAACTGCTTGTCGCGTAACATTGAGTCGATCGGCTAGTTGCTCTTGCGACCAACCAGTTTGTTGACGTAATTGTTTAAGCTTTTTGGCAAAAATCATTTGGCGTCCTTTCGTTTATTTTCTAATAGCATAGCGTAATTTTAGTGTCTTGGCGAGCAACTTTGCGTTGCCTATTGCAATACGTAAGGCTCGGCTTAAGGGGATATAATAGGGATAAAGGAAAGGCGATATAATAAAGCCGGTAAGATATTAACCATGAAAATCTCCGTCCATCTCAAACCCAACTCCCGCCACCGTGAAGAAGTCGTCCCAAATGATGATGGTTTGCTGACGATTTACACCAAGGCGCCGGCCATTGAAGGGCGAGCGAACGCGGCGGCAGTGAAGCTATTGGCGAGACATTTTGGTGTGGCGCCGTCAAAGGTGAAATTACTACGTGGTGCGACTTCGAAATATAAGCTGTTTGACATTGATCAGTCGGACTAATTCAACCGTTGTATCGTCACAAACGAATACCCCTGCTGTTTCAGCGCGCTAAGGATACACGGCACGGCACCGACTGACGTTTGGTGAATGTCGTGCATCAAGATGATGGCTCCGGGGTGGGCGCCAGCGACAGCGCGCGAACAGACGATCTGGCTATTGCGATCAGCCCAGTCCCGCGTGTCGACCGACCACAAGATTGATGACATACCGCGTGCACGAATCTGTTCCAGGGCAACACCATTGACGGCGCCATAAGGTGGGCGCAAGATGCTCGGCTTGACGCCAGTGGCCTGTCTGATAGCTTCGTTGGTACGGTCAATTTCGCCAGCAATTTGGTCAACTGATAGTTTAGGTAGTTCCGGGTGTGACCACGAGTGATTACCCAGTTGATGGCCGCGCGCCTGTATGCTGCGTACGATGCTAGCCTGCCCAGAAACTTTGCTGCCGATCAAGAAAAACGTCGCTTTCGCACCATATTGATCCAAAATGTCTAGTAGGTGTGCGGTGTATGGTCCCGGCCCGTCATCAAACGTCAACGCAATCACTTTATTGCCAGTGGTTGGTGCAGGTGTCGGCGCAGCGGGCGTTGGTGTTGGTTCTGGCTTTGGCTCGGGTGGCTTGGGGAAGTTAGCTAGTTTTTGAGCTGTTGGATTTTGTAGGTATTTGGCGACGGCAGCGGCCGGCACTTTGATGGTCAGCTCACCGTAGGCTGATGGCAGCAGGGAGGCTTGTCCAATTGGCCAAGCTAAGGTGTTACCGTCGTCGGTGATGGTGAAATTTGCCAATGTTTCTTTGGTGATCATCTCCTCGAGATTTGCTTCTGGTTGGTGGCGTTGTTTGATGGTTTGTGCGACGTCGCGCTGAGCAGCCGCTACGATTGCCTTGGTGGCTTCCTCTGATTTTTCAGTCAAATTATCCAGGCTAATCACCTCGCCAGAATCTTTATCGAAGGTCCAAAACAGCGTTAACGACACCGGATGGGCACCGTGCATGTCTTGTTTGATGTTGACGATGATGGACAGCGCCACGGAATTATTATGCGTCACTTGATAGCTGATGGTTTCGGTCATTGGTCGCTCAAAGGTGATGGTGCTCGACGAGGTGTAGCGAAAATCACTGTCGGCACGGTCGATTGCTCGGGCGATGAGTTTGTTGATTTTGGAGTTACTAGTGATTGGATATTCAATTGAGACCTTTTCACGTTTGGTGTCGCGCGTCACAAACTTGGAGCGAATGCCAGCATAGCGCGAATCGGTGAAATAGTATTTTTCATCTTCCAGAACGGTTGGGCGCTGGACCGGTGGTTGTATGGATTGGAGATAAAATAACGCTGCCATGGCGGCTACCGCCAGCAAGAGGAGGGTGGTGAACAAAACACTGCTCAGCCTGGATGTGCTGTAGGATGCTGTGTTGGTTTTTGCCTCACGGCGAGGCTGAGTTGACGGTCGTTTGTTTGATGATTCTTGGGGTTTCGTTTGCGTTTTTTTGGCAGACATTAGTTCACTCCGCCGGCTTTCAAAATCGCCTTCAGTCCATTCTCACCACCAGCAAATCCACTGGCGACATAATCATTGATCACCATGTATGGCAGGCCGCTCACACCAAGCGACAAGGCTTTTTGGGTGTTGTCATCAATTTCTTTTTGGTGCGGTTTTTTGGTCATGCAGTCAGTAAATTTTGCCTCATCCATACCAATATGTTTAGCAGACGCCAGGAAGTAGTCTAATGGCAGTGGTGGAATTTTTTGCGGCACGGCAACGTTTTTCACACCAATTCCTTTGTCAAAATAATCACGTTTAATGCGCGGCACGATGTCGTGCGTGTATTGCCAATATTTGTCTTGGTCGGCGGCGCAAAAGGCAGCGTGAGCGCCAGTTTCTGTGTTGTCGGTAACTTCTTTGAGTAGCGTCACCACGCGGTGTTCGTAGCGAACTTTGCCTGATTTGAGGTACTCATTTTTGAAGAAATCAGCGTTAGTGGCTGCTTCAACTTCGGCACAGAACGAGCAGAAATAGTCAGTGTAGTCAACGAACACATGCTTAGCTTCGCTAGAGCCTTGCGACATCTTTTCATTCCACGGCTTGCCGTCACCAACGTGGCGATTTGGTGGACGATTAACGATGCCGTAGATAAACAATGCGACGATTGCCGTAATCAAAATGCCTGAAATAACCCAAATGATTGCTACGCCCGCTGATTTTTGTCGATTCATAGTTCCTCCTGTTTTGCTAATTCTGTATATATAAAGGCGATTTGTCCAGACTTGTAGAGTGAAAAGAGGCTTAACAGTAGGGCTACAATCAGGACGATAGTGCCAGCGACGGTGGCGGCAGTGGCGGCGGCAGCGCCTGAGAAGAATACGGCAACGAGCGGCAGAATGAGTGAGGTGCCGCAGGGGACGCAGCCTAGGCCAATGGCAGCAGCCACAGAAGCCAAGCCGCTGAGTCCGACTTGTCTGGTGACCGACTGTTCACTACGCTTATTTTTCTTGGCAGTGAAAATGACGACGGTGATTGACAGTCCTTGGAGAAGTGACACCACAAGAAGCAATGCGCCATTTAGTGAGCTGAAGCCCTGTTTGAATATATCAATGAACATAGTTCCAAGAAGGGAGATTTTGTCTAATATTGGTAGTCGCGACATCATCAGCGGGCCGTAAAAATTGGCGTTGATGGCAAAGAAAATAATGAGTGCAAACAGCACAAATAAGACAATTGCCAGTAGCAAGTAGGGTGGTAAGCTGAGAATTTTACCAACGCCTACCATGGCTGACTTGATGGACTGTTGTTTGTTGTATACTCGGCAAAATTGAACCATGCATCCATTATACGTCAAAATTGCATAATAGTATGCATTCTGGTGAGGTTAGGCGACAGAATACACTATACACTGAGTGTATAAAACTCTTGCAATAACTAAACACTGGGTGTATAGTAAGAGTATGAGCGTTCAATATACCCTGTTAGGTTTTTTAGCGGAAGAGTCAAATTATGGCTATGAGTTGAAGAAAAAATACGACGGCTATTTTGGTAAGGACAAGCCAATTCTAACCGGTCAGATATATTCAACCCTGGCGCGGCTCAAACGCGACAACAAAGTCAAAGAAATTACTGATACCAGCGAATCAGGCGGACCAGACAGAGTTCGGTATGAAATTACCGAAGAGGGTAAGCAAGAGTTGCAGGCGTGGTTGGAATCACCAGAAGCACCGTCGCCGCAACTGCAAGCGACGATGTATATCAAAGCGGTGCTGGCCATTCTGAAGGATGGCGATGCGTCACCGTATTTAGACAACCAACGGCAAGCACATATCCAACGAATGCGCGAGCTAACAGCGCAGCGGCGTGATAGTAGTTTGTCGGACATGCTGCTAATCGACCATGCACTGTATCATTTGGAGGCGGATTTGCGCTGGATTGAATTAACTATTTCGCGGTTAAC
>CAUVPF010000027.1:0-8898 GCA_963553645.1 uncultured Candidatus Saccharibacteria bacterium
CCTTTCCTGTTAAGTCAATAAATACGTCTTCCAAATTGGCCTGCTCGACAACTTGCTTTTTCTTGAAACCGCGCGCCAGTAGCTGCTGGATCAGATTATGCGGCGTATCAATGGTGATGATTTTACCATTATCCATAATTGCCAAGCGATCGCACAGCAGTTCAGCCTCGTCCATATAATGCGTGGTCAGCACGATAGTGATACCTTCGTCGCGAATCTCTTTGATCAAATCCCAGAGATTGCGGCGCGCCTGGGGATCCAGCCCGGTCGTCGGCTCATCGAGGAACAGCACCGTCGGATTATTGACCAGCGTCGACGCGATGGCGAAACGTTGCTTTTGCCCGCCCGAGAGCTGCTCGACATAGCTTTTGGCTTTGTCGGTCAATTGCACCTTGGCCAGCAGCGCGTCGGCGTCGACCGTTTGGCCGTACAGACTGGCAAACATTTTCAATTGTTCGCGCAGGGTTAGTTTGTCGTAAAACATTGTCGACTGCAGCTGAATGCCGATAATGTTTTTAATGCGCCTGGGTTCCTCGGCAACATCAACCCCGTCAATAGTCGCCGTGCCGCCGTCAATCGTCCGGAGTGCCTCGAGCATCTCTAGCGTCGTCGTCTTGCCGGCGCCGTTGGGACCGAGGATGCCAAAAATCTCGCCTTTCTTGACCTCAAACGATACGCTATCAACAACATTCTTGTCATCGTATGTCTTGACGAGTTGGTCAACTGTTATGATTGGTTCGGGTTGAGCCATACAAACTCCTTTCCGTGCTCTCTTTAAGCATCTCATACATTGACGATAGGCTAACTCCCCGCTAGTCTACCTTTAGTTAGTCATTATAGCACTCTGCGTAGGGTATACAACCCGAGAGGGCTAGCCAAGCCGACACGATACCGTTATACTAACCATATGCCAAAGAAGCCCCAGCTCTCCATCACGCGGCCGCGCAGTCGTCTCAAGAAACGGTACGTATTTGCACTGGTACTTGTACCATTGATCGCTATTTGTGTCAGTATCGGCGCGCTGTATTGGCCAAAAATTACTCATAAACTTCATTCGCTGAGGGTCGCTAGCAGCATTGACCCATCGCGTGGCGAGGCAACATTTCCGCAGATTGATACCACCAATTTACACCCAACCCAACAAAAAATTATCAGCCTCGCAAAGATCGAATTTGAAGCACAATCCGCCGGCACCAAGTTCAGCCAGGGCGTCCGCGAAGCCTGGTGTGCTGATTTTGTGAGCTGGATCATGCAGCAGGCGGGCGCGCCGCTGAAGAACCCGCATACTGGCGGCTGGCGCATCCCGGGAACGTTTACCTTACGCGAATATTACGAAGCGGCCGGGCGGTTCAAGCCCATCAGCTCTGGCTATCAACCGCGTCCTGGTGACGTGGCAATTTACCGCGGCTCACCAGTGTTTGGCGATCACACTAACATCGTCTTGAAACATGACGACGGCGTTCTAACCACCGTCGGTGGTAATGAGATAAATCGTATCCGAGTGTTTGTTAATCACGACAAGCGCTACGATGGGCTGCTGGGGTATGGCGTGCTAGCAGAATAACCGCACCTAGGACGAACGCCAACTTACCATATCTAAGCGAGTGGCCGCACTACGCTGCGTGACTTGCCGCCAGCAGGAATGCCACCAATGCGTCGGGCTGCTGCTCAGCCAGCCAGGTCACCGCATCAACGATAGCGCTCTTATCCTTACCGCCATTTTTTAGTTCAGCAAGGAGACGCGTAACCATCTGCTGTGTCTGGTCATCATAGCGATCAAGGCGCATCGCTTGGGCGATGTGCTCAACCTGCTCGTCGCTGAGCTCAACGTAGGGCGAGACTACTTCGTGCGCATGCTTGGGACTGCGCTTGGCGGCTTCGGCTTTGCGTTGGAGATTTTCCAGGCCTTCAATCGTTGCCCGCATCAACGTTTCCGCCTCATCCATACCGCGCTGATAGGCCTGGGCGAATTCCTCAGAATTATCCCCACCCTCGGAAACGATCGCCGGCAGAAACTCGATCCGCATCACTCGGTGCATATAGGCGTCACCCATTTCCTCGCCAGTCGCCATCACCTCACTCCACCAGGCAACAAACCGTGAATTCTCAGGGTCATGCAGCTCGCGCATAGCCGGTAGCTGCGCTAATTTATCCTTAAAAAAGTGAATCAGTTTCTTGATGTCCATGTCGCTTTATTATACCCGAAAATAACAGCAAGCACAAGCGCCATTCCGCCGAGAATCTCAGCGCCGCTTCAAAAAATAATAGCCAATCGCCAGTGCTGCCAGCGCACTACCACCAATAACCACCCAAAAGGTCACCGGACTTTCCGCGGCCGGCAAGGGCACATTCATACCATACAGCCCGGCAACCATCGTCGGGATAGTCAGCGCCACCGTAATTACCGTCAGCAGCCGAATCGTTTCATTCAGTCGGGTGTCCATCACCGCCCGGTAGCTATCACGCACGTTGGTGATGGTTCGCAGCAGCGATTTACACCGACTAATCACCTGCTCAAGGTCAATAGAAATATCTTCAACGTCATCCTTATCATCATCCCTGAGCCGCAAACTACGATTAGCAGTCAACCGCTCAATCGCCCAGTTCATCGGGATGAGTGCATCAAGGTAATCATTTAACTTGCGCTCATATTCGGTCAAGGTGACAATATCTCGCGCCCGCAAGGTATGAATATCGTCAGTCGCCGCCCGCATCTGGCGATTAATCGTCGCCACCCGCCGCTGATACTGACTTGCCACCGCCTCGATCATCGCCACCACCAGTTCAATCCGCCGTGATGTCCGTACCCGCGTCTTATCAATAAACGGCTGCCACAGCCGACCCAAGCTATCGCGCGACAATGTCACGACGTACTCTTTATGAATTCCAAACAAAATTGGCGTGGTAAAATCATTAAAATCATCGTCCGTATCCGGCAGCCGGGCAATCAAGTACGTCCATTCATCATCAAACTCAATACGCGGTACCTCATGCGGATCAAGCGCGTCACTAATCATATCCTCGTCCATCCCCAGCGTCAGCAGCTCGGACACCTCCTCTTCGGTTGGTCGCTCGCAGCGTAGCCAGCTGCCACTATGCAACGTCTGGGTCGGTGTGATCGCCTCACCTGTCGAATGAAGATACTCTATCATGTACTCAGTATAGCCTATTTAGGACATTTTAGTGTCCATTACCCGTCAACAATACCAACTATCACCAAAAATCACCAGCCGAGCTATCCGACTGGTGATTTTTAAGTGTTTAATATAAGGACTAACTCTTGATGCGCGTACCAGCGATACCGTTGATAGCATCAGCAGTTTTTTCGAGCGAGGTAATGATCGCTGTGCGCCCCGAAGCACCGGCCACAAAACTCAGCGCCGCCTGAGTTTTTGGTAGCATTGAACCAGCCGCAAACTGCCCCGCATCAATATGCTGCTGCAGCTCCTCGACCGATACCTCACCGAGGGACTGCTCTGTTGGCTGACCAAAGTTGATCTTGGCTGCATCAACCGACGTCAGGATCAGCAGTGTATCGGCCTCCAGCATATCCGCTAGCTTAGCTGCCCCAAAGTCTTTGTCAATCACCGCCGCTACGCCGCTCAACTGGCCCGATGCGTCACGCAGCACCGGAATGCCGCCGCCGCCAGTCGAGACCACCAACACGCCGGCATCAACCAGCGCCTTGATGACAGGAGCCTCGATAATTTCCTGAGGCTTTGGCGATGGCACAACGCGCCGCCAACCACGGCCCGAGTCCTCACGCACTGTATAGCCGCGTTCGGCCTGCACCTTCTTGGCCTCTTCTTCTGAATAGAATGGCCCGATCGGCTTAGTCGGATCTTGGAATGCTGGATCAGCCTGATCAACGACTACCTGAGTAACAACGCTCACTGCATACTTATCATGCACACCGCGAGTTGCCAACGCATCATGAATTGCCTGCTGCAACCAAAAGCCGATCAGCCCCTGACTCATCGCACCAGAATCCTCCAGTGGCAAGCTCGGCACCGCCTCAGTGTTAATTGCCTCCTCATGTAGGACGATGTTACCGACCTGCGGGCCATTGCCGTGGACAATGGCTACACGGTGGCCGGCTTGAATCAGCGGCAGGAGCTGGGCGATTGTCTCGTCAGCCACTCGCTGCTGCGCTTGAGACGAGGCCTCGCCCTGCTTTTGCAGGGCGTTACCTCCAAGCGCGACGACAATGGTTCGCTGCTGATTCATTAGGCGATGGCTCCGTATACCGTGATAGCTACGAGGCTAATGATCGCAAAGACTACCATGATTGGCATCGAACGCTTCAACCATGCGCGATACGACACGCCAGCTAGAGCCAAGCCACCCATCAACGAAGCAATGGTTGGCGCCATCATGTTCAATAGACCTGATGCTGTTGCAAATGCGACAACGATAATCTCCTTGCTTGAGCCGACCAGGTCAGCTACTGGCGCAATGACTGGCATGGTTGCTGCTGCTAGACCAGATGACGATGGAATGATGAAGCTCATCGGCAAGTAGAAGATGTAGGCCAGAACACCAACGAGACTGCCCGCGCCCTTCAGTGCGGATTCACCCCAGCTAATGATCGTGTCTTGGATCGCACCGTTCTGCATCACCACGCCGACACCGGCTGCTACTGCGATGATCAGTGCCACGCTCAGTAGATCAGCTGTACCTTTGAGGAAGGTATCAACGACAAAGACTTCTTCTTTCTTGAATTGGCGGTAATAGATTGCTGCGATGACTAAGGTTGACAACAGGAACAAGGTCGAGATCTCGTTGAAGTACCATTCGCCAAACGGCAAGACATGACCAAGGCCCAAGATAGCACCAACGACCGGTAGCTCCATGAACCATTTATGAATATCGGCAAACAGCGTAATCCCCCAGTTGCCCCACGGGATCAGTGAGATGATCATCAATAAGAAGGTGATGCCAAAGACCGCCATCACTGCTTTGCGTAGACCGGTAAACTCTGGCACGTTGCTCATATCAAGTGCGGTGGTGGCTGGCTTGTAGCGAACATCATCTTTATACTTACCAGCTTTTACCTTCGAGGCATACCGCATGGTAAACACGATAGCCGCAATCAAACAGAGCAACAAAATTATTGACTGGAGACCCAACACATTACCGAGTGGCACTTCGGCCGACTTGGCAGCGATACCGGTTGAAAATGGGTTCAGGGTTGAGCCGAGCACACCAACGCCACCACCGAGCACGATCACCATCACAGCAGTCATGGCGTTATAGCCAGCTGCCATCATGATCGGCACCACCAGCGCGTAAAAGGCCACTGCCTCTTCCTGCATACCATAGGTAGTACCACCAACGGCGAAGAATACCATGAGAATCGGGATGAGCCACTTCTCCTTACCCTTCATCTTGCGTAGCATGGCACCAAGCGTCGCATCCAGCGCGCCCGTCTTCATCGTCACCCCGAGGAAGCCACCGAGGATTAACACGAAGACGATAACGTCAAGCTTCTCACTCATACCCTTGGTTGGTGCAAGTGCTGCATCCCACAAACCTTGGCGGGAATCAGTAGTTGTTTCGGTGCCGTCATCGGCTTTTTTGGTAGTGACTTTATCAGTCTGTTTGTACGTACCGGCGATGCGCACTGTCTTTTCCGTATCACTTGGATCTGGTTTTGTGTCGTATACACCAGACGGGATAATCCACGTCAAAGCTGCCATCATAGCGATAACGACGAAAAGCACGGTAAACGCTGATGGTGAGCGCAGCTTTTTCTTAATTTTTTTCATTTTTTCTACCATGTCCGGAGCCTCCTTTACTCCTGTATTACGACATCTACAGCGTCAAAGCGATAACCGCTTTGATGGTATGCATACGATTTTCCGCTTGATCAAAGACGATCGAACTGGATGAGCGGAAGACATCATCCGTTACTTCCATCGCCTCTAATCCAAACTCATCCCTGACGTGCTGGCCAGTAGTAGTCAGTGCATCGTGAAAGGCCGGCAAACAGTGCATAAATTTAACTTGAGGATTGCCAGTGAGGTTCAGCATATCGCGATTAACCTGGAAGTGGCGCAGCTGGTTGATGCGCTCAGCGAATTTATCCTCCTCACCCATCGATACCCAAACATCAGTGTAAATGACATCGGCACCACGCAAGGCTTCCTCAAAATTATCAGTGATAGTGATCCGTCCATGACTCTGATGTGCCAATTCGTGCGCACGATGCACGAGACCCTCTTCGGGGAACAATTCACGCGGCGCTAAAATCCGAAAGTCCAACCCCATGATGGCCGAGCCAAGCAGCAGGCTATTAGCCATGTTGTTGCGACCATCACCAACAAACACCAGCTTGACACCGCGTAGCTTGCCGAGATGCTCCTCGATGGTCATAAAGTCAGCTAGAATCTGCGTCGGGTGGAACTTGTCAGTCAATCCGTTCCACACCGGCACACCGGCGTGCTTCGCTAGATCCTCCACAGTCGTATGCGCAAACCCGCGAAACTCAATACCGTCAAACATTCGGCCCAGCACCTTGGCAGTATCCTCAACCGTCTCTTTCTTGCCAAGCTGAATATCGTCTTTACCGAGATACTCTGGCGCAATACCGAGATCATTGGCTGCCACCGTAAAGGCGCAGCGCGTCCTGGTCGAGGTTTTTTCAAACAACAATGCGATATTCTTGCCCTCATGAATCCGGTGCGGCGTACCAGCATACTTCATTCGCTTATACTCATTTGCTGTCGTCAGTAGCAATCGAATGTCACTCGCCGTAAAATCACCCAGCGTTAGGAATGATCGCCCTTTCAAACTTTGTGCCATTTATACATCCTCCCTTACTAGCGGCATGCTCATGCAGCGCGGACCACCACGGCCGCGGCCAAGCTCAGCACCGCTGACTTCGATAACTTCAACGCCGTGCTCGCGCAATTTTTGGTTGGTGACATAGTTGCGATCATACGTCACCACCACGC
The DNA here is from genome assembly GCA_963553645.1 of uncultured Candidatus Saccharibacteria bacterium. Taxonomy (GTDB): domain Bacteria; phylum Patescibacteriota; class Saccharimonadia; order Saccharimonadales; family Saccharimonadaceae; genus Nanosynbacter. The sequence continues at coordinate 6,957 of CAUVPF010000027.1, forward strand.
CCGGCTCAATAGCCAAGGTGTTCGAGCCGTCGTTCCACTGCTCGCGAGCCGCCGCGATCGGATCACCGCCGCCACATTCGATCAAGGTGACGCTCGGTAGACCCAATGCCACCCGCAAAACATGCTCGAGATCCGTCTCGTGCGTAATGCGTGGGAACGGCTGGCCTTCAACCTTTTCCAGCACAAAACAATTCATCTTACCGCCACGGTCGCGGATCTCTGGATGAATGGTAAACTTATCCCGATCAATCATGGTGAACACGGTGTCGAGGTGCATGAAGGCGTGTGACTTTGGAATTTCCATGGCGATAACTTTCTTAAAGTTAGAGCCAGCAAACAGCTTCATTGCCATCTTTTCAATCGCCTCAGCCGTGGTGCGCTCCGATACACCGATAGCCATCACTTCACTGCTCAACACTAGCTCATCGCCACCTTCGATTGAGAACTTTTCATGGCGGTCATACCACACTGGTACATTCCTACCAGCAAACCGTGGATGATGGTCGATGATATAGCGCATAAACAGTGACTCCCGGCGGCGAGCTGGCCAGTGCATCTTGTTAATTGTCAGGCCATGACCAATTGCCGCAGCCGGGTCACGCGTAAAGTATAGGTTTGGCATTGGATCGAGGTAGAATGGATAATGATTTTTCTCAATCATGTTGTGCAATTGCTGATGCTGATCTGGTGGCAGCGTGATCTCGTCCTTGCGTACGCCGGCCATAATTTTGCGCACCATCGCATTCGTCGGTAGATCTAGTAGGAATTGGCGCAGCACTTTGGTGACACGGCGCGAGCCTTGCTTGGAGGCCGCCAACATCTCATCAACAAACTGCTCGCGCAACTGCTCAGTACTCAACGCCTCGGTTACCAACTGATCAAGGTATAGTACCTCGACACCGTGATCACGCAGAACTTGAGCAAATGCATCATGCTCTTTTTGAGCAACTTCCAGATACGGGATGTCGTCAAATAAAAGGTCGGTCAGATAATCCGGAGTCAAGTTTTCCAACTCCTCACCTGGCCGATGCAAGACAACTACTTTTAATTTCCCGATTTCCGATGTAATATGTATTGGATCCATACCCCGTCCCCTTTTTGTTTATGGTTATACTAATAATATAGCATATACCAATTAGAACACAAGCATTATTCAGGGGTTAGCTCATCGCCGAATGATAGCCAATGACGACTCGACTGCTACCCAAGCTGGATGACGCCTCAGCCATGCATCAACCGCCCGTGCGGCGCCCGGCAACGCTTCATTAGCGTAGTCATCAACAATGATGGTCGCCGTTTCCTGAAACTTGCCGTCGCAGACGCGAAATGAATCGGCAATTGACTCATAAAAATCGCCGTCAAAAAACGCAAAGATGATGCTTTCCGGCACGTCCTCAGCAGTGAAATCAGCGAACCAACCTTTGTGAATGGCTGGCAGTTTCAAGCCAGCTTTTTTAAAATTCTGGATGAACGTTTTGCGCGGTGCCAACAGTTCACCCGCCTTGAACTGCTCACCAGCAGCGCTGTTGTCTGCTTGGGTTTTTTCTGGCAAGCCCATAAACGAATCGTAAACATGAAATTCACCGGTAAAATCATAGGCGTCTAGCAGCCGCCGGATGAACAAACTCGTCGTGCCAACATAACAGCCAAACTCGACGACGTTACCAGTCACGCCGCTTCGTAGCACCGTTTCCAGCTCCCGCAGCAGGACGCCGAGTTCTTTGGCGTCAACTTGGTCGGAAATGATGGGGTATTTGGCGAGGAGCTGGTTGGTGATCATCGATACTTATTAATATATCATGTCACCGAGTTTCCGCTCACTGTCTTTTCTCTCGAGTCATTTTTTAGTATACTATCTCCAGCGTCGGGGTGTGGCGCAGCTCGGTAGCGCGCACCGTTCGGGACGGTGAGGTCGCTGGTTCAAATCCAGTCACCCCGACCA